>NZ_JBNNVU010000033.1:0-57799 GCF_050280705.1 Pseudomonas sp. NPDC089530
CAGGTCCAGTGGGTCACGTCGATGGCCGCTTCCGTCGGGCCGTAGAGGTTGTACAGGCCGGCGCCAGGTGATGCCGCAGTACGCCAGCAAAATCAAGCTGTACGAAGACAGCGTGCCGCTGTTCAACCGCTTCCAGATCGAAAGCCAGATCGAAACCGCCTTCCAGCGTGTCGTCGAACTGCCTTCCGGCGGCTCCATCGTCATCGATCCGACCGAAGCCCTGGTGTCCATCGACATCAACTCGGCCCGGGCCACCAAAGGCAGCGACATCGAAGAAACCGCCCTGCAGACCAACCTGGAAGCAGCGGAAGAAATCGCTCGCCAGCTGCGCCTGCGCGACATCGGCGGCCTGATCGTCATCGACTTCATCGACATGACCCCCGCCAAGAACCAGCGCGCCGTGGAAGAAAAAGTCCGCGAATGCCTGGAAGCCGACCGCGCACGCGTCCAGGTTGGCCGCATCTCGCGCTTCGGCCTGCTGGAAATGTCCCGTCAGCGCCTGCGTCCATCGCTCGGCGAAAGCAGCGGCATCGTCTGCCCACGCTGCAATGGCACCGGCATCATCCGCGACGTCGAATCGCTGTCGCTGGCCATCCTGCGCCTGATCGAAGAAGAAGCCCTGAAAGACCGCACTGCCGAAGTTCGCGCCCAAGTGCCGATTCCGGTCGCCGCCTTCCTGCTCAATGAAAAGCGCAACTCGATCACCAAGATCGAACTGCGCACCCGCGCCCGTATCGTCATTCTGCCGAACGACCATCTCGAAACGCCGCACTTCGAAGTGCAGCGCCTGCGCGATGACAGCCCGGAAGCCGCCAACAACCAGTCCAGCTACGAAATCGCCGCTGCCGCCGCCGAGGCCGAAGAAGCCCAGCCAGCCGCCGCGACCCGTACCCTGGTTCGCCAGGAAGCGGCCGTCAAGACTGCTCCAGCCCGCGCCAACGCGCCGGTCCCAACCGAAGCCCCTGCTGCCCCAGTGGCCGCTCCAGTCGCCGTTGCCGAGCCAAGCCTGTTCAAGGGCCTGGTGAAGTCCCTGGTCAGCCTGTTCGCCAGCAAGGAAGAGCCAGCCGCTCCGGTCGTGGTCGAGAAGCCGGTCACCGAGCGTCCTGCGCGCAACGAAGAGCGCCGCAACGGTCGTCAGCAGAGCCGCAACCGTAGCGGTCGTCGCGACGAAGAGCGCAAGCCGCGCGAAGAACGTGCGCCTCGTGAAGAACGCGCACCTCGTGAAGAACGTGCCCCACGCGAAGAGCGTCAGCCGCGTGAAGTCCGCGAAGCCCGTGAGGAAGTCCAGGCTACCGCTCGCGAAGAACGCGCCCCACGCCCGCCACGGGAAGAGCGTCAACCTCGTCCTCCGCGCGAAGAGCGCAAGCCACGTGGCGAGCGTGAAGAACGCGTCCGCGAACTGCGCGAACCGCTGGATGCCGCTCCAGCCCCTACCGCTGAAGAGCGTCCGGCTCGCCAGCCACGGGAAGAGCGTCAGCCGCGTCCACCGCGTGAAGAGCGCCAACCACGTACCGAACAGGTCGCGGCCGTCGCTGAAGAAGAGCTGCTGCCGAACGAAGAGCAACTGCTGGAAGACGGTCAGGAGAACGCCGAGGGCGATCGTCCACGCCGCCGCTCCCGTGGCCAGCGTCGTCGCAGCAACCGTCGTGAGCGTCAACGCGATGCCAACGGCAATGTGATCGAAGGCTCGGAAGACAACGCCGAAGAACCAAGCAGCGCCGATCTGGCCGCAGGCCTGGCGGTCACCGCCGCCGTTGCCGGCAGCGTGATCAGCGCCCCTGCCGAAGCCCAGGCTCACGAGCAGGCCGAACGTGCCACCGCAGCAACCCAGGAAACCGCTCCGACCGTCGAAGCACCGGCAGTCGAAGCCACCACGGCGGTCATCGCTCCAGTGGTACCTGCTGTTGAAGTCGCCGAAGTTCGTGAAGAACCAGCCGCAGAGCCTGTGGTGGTTGCAGAGCAACCTGTAGTGGCCGCCGAGCCGGCAGTCGAAGCGCCAGTCGCCGAGCAGCCAGCAGCAGAGCCAGCCCAGGAAGCGCCTCGCGCCTTCGAACGTGCCGCCGAGGTAGTTGCTGCCGAAGAAGCCCCTGCGCCAGTCGTAGAAGCCGTGGTCGAAGAAGTCGTGGCCGCACCGGTAGCCGAGGAGCCAGCGGTTGTTGCTCCTGTAGCAGTGGAACCCGTGATCGCCGCTCCGGTTGAAGCACCTGCCGCCGAAGTGGTCGCGCCGGTTGTCGAAACCGCTCCTGTCAGCGCCCTGACCAGCAACGGCCGCGCGCCAAACGACCCACGTGAAGTGCGTCGTCGCAAGCGCGAAGCCGAGCGCCTGCAGAAGGAAGCCGAACTGGCTGCCGCTGCCGCCGCTGAAGCTCCGGCGCAAGCCGTAGCGGCTGCCGAGCCTGCGCCGGTCGTTGCCGAGGTTGTCGAGGCCGCTCCTGCTGCCGAGCCAGCCATCGAGCAACCTGCCCCGGTCGTCGACGAAACCCCGCGTGCCGTCGAAGAAGTGGTAGAGCACAAGCCCAAGGCCCTGGAAGAAGAGCACGAGCCTAAACCCCTCGTCTGATTCCTGAGCCGATAAAAAGCCCCGCCTGGTCACCCAGGCGGGGCTTTTTCATATCTGCAGCTCTTTCATTCCTCTCCTGCCGGAACGGTCAGTCGACGCTCGACTACTCGCGATAACACTCTCAACCGCTAAAGACCAACGCCTGCGGCACATCCACATCCCACAACACGCCGGCATCGGCCAGCGGTACTTCAACGACGTGCCCCAGGGCAAACAATGGCCTGGCCCCTCGATCCCCGGACAGCCCCTGCAACGCTGGCCCAAAGGCCGCGCCAAAGGCCACCGGATGACCATAGGCCCCGTCATGCACAGGCACCCGGATCATCCCCTCACCCAGCCCCTGCGCCACGCTCTCGATACTCGATGGCAGGATAAAAGGCATATCCCCCAGCACCACCAGCCAGCTACCGGCATCGGCACAGGCCTCGACGGCCGCGGCAATGCTGTCGCCCATGCCCGGTGAATCCAGGAGCAGCACCTGGCAGCCATAAGCCTGGGCCAGAGCAATCACCTCAAGCCGCTCGGCCGTGGTCACCAGGACCCTGCGGGCAAGCGATGCCGGCAGGTTCGACAACACTTGCTCGATCACCGGCCTGACCACCGCATCCCGCCCCAGGCAGGGCGCCAGCAGCTTGTCTTGCCCGGCCCCCGCCACCTGCCGATAACGGCTGCCCTGCCCTGCCGCCAGGATCACCACGCACGGCGACTGGCTCACGCGCTCACCTGCACGGCCGCCGGGGAGGTTTTTTTCTGCAACGGATCGATGCCGTTCTTGATGGCGACGATCTCCGACATCACCGACAGCGCGATTTCCGCTGGCGTATGGCTGCCGATAGGCAGACCGATGGGGCCATGCAGGCGTTCGATGGCTTGGGGCTCCAGCCCCAGTTGGGCCAGGTTCTCCCGGCGTTTCCGACTGTTGACCCGCGAGCCCAGGGCGCCAACGTAGAACGCCCGGGAATTGAGCGCGGTCAGCAGCGCCATGTCATCCAGCCTCGGGTCATGGGTCAGCGCGACAATGGCCGTGCGCTCGTCGGTCTCGATGCTCAGCACCGCGTCGTCGGGCATACCCGGCACAAAACGTCCGTGCTGCTCTTCCCAGCCATGGACGAACTCCTTGCGCGGATCGCAGATCAGCACTTCGAAATCCAGCAGGCGCGCCATCTCCGCCACATACCGCGACAACTGCCCGGCACCGATCAACAGCAGGCGCCAGCGCGGACCGTAGATCGCCCGCAGGGTATCGCCATCGAACATCAGCCCGTCGGTCTTGCTGGCCGGTTTCAACAACACTTCGCCGCTGCCCAGGTTCAATTCCCGGGCAACGATCTCATGGGCTTCGCAACGGGCCAGCAATTCGGCGACCCAGGCCGGGTCGCCGACCCGCTCCTCGGCCAAGCGCAAAGTGCCGCCGCAAGGCAGGCCAAAACGCGCGGCCTCCTCGCGGGTCACCCCATAAGTCACCAGTTGCACCGGCGGCCCGTCCTCAGGCAGGCGGCCATCGTGCAACCGGGCGATCAGATCGTCCTCGATACAGCCCCCAGAAACCGAGCCGATCACCACACCGTCGCCACGCAGCGCCAACATGGCGCCGGGTGGTCGCGGCGCGCTGCCCCAGGTCTGGACCACGCTGTACAACATCACGCGTTGCCCCGCGCGGCGCCACTCCAGCACGCTGCGCAGGACATTCAGGTCGACGCTGTCCATCAGGCCTTGGCCGCCTGCCGCCAGCCTTGCAGTTGGTAGCGCACCGGCAGGTTACGGATGCGCTTGCCGGTGGCGGCGAAGATCGCATTGCACAGGGCCGGCGCGATCGGCGGCACGCCCGGTTCGCCGACACCGCCCAGCGGCACCTCGCCCGGCGGCGTCACCAGGTGCACCGCGACCTCCTTCGGCGCCAGGGACATGCGCGCCACTTCATACATATGGAAGTTGTCCTGCTGGACCTTGCCGCCCTTGAAGCTGATCTCCCCCACCACCGCGTTGCCCAGGCCCATCACGCAGGCGCCTTCGAACTGCGAACGGATACGTTCGGGGTTGATTTGCGGACCGCAGTCCACGGCGATATCGGCCTTGTGCACGATCAAGGTGCCGTCATCCTTGACCTCGACCTCGATCACCGCCGCCACGTAGGTGACGAAGCTGTAGTGCACCGCCAGCCCCAGGCCGCGGCCCTTGGGCAGGCTGCGCCCCCAGCCCGCCGCCTTGGCCGCCGTCTCCAGCACGCCACGCATCCGCGCGGTGTCGATCGGGTAGCGCTCCGGGGACTCGCCGTAGTTCCACTCTTCGCTCAAGGTCCGCGGGTCGATCTGCCGATCCGGCCCGAGCAGCTTGAGCTGGTACTTCAATGGGTCCTGCCCGGCCTTGTGGGCCAGTTCGTCGACAAAGCTCTGGATGGCGAAGCCGTGGGGGATGTTCGACACCGAGCGGTACCAGCCGACTCGGGTATGCACAGCCGCCTCGGGGTTCTCCAGGCGCACGTTGGGAATCGCATAGGCCATGTTGGTAAAGCCCATGCCCAGTTCGAAGGCGGCCGCATGGTTCATGCCTGGAGCGAACAACGCGGTGATGCTCGGCGCCACGGTGCGATGCAGCCAGCCGGACGGCATGCCGTCCTGGTTCAGGCTGGCCTTGAGGTATTCCGCCGACACGGTGTGGAAGTAGGAGTGGTGAATGTCGTCCTCGCGGGTCCACTGCACGCGGACCGCCTTGCCCGGCACTTCCTTGGCCAGGATCGCGGCTTCGAGGACGAAGTCGGGCTTGGATTTACGGCCGAAACCACCGCCGAGCAAGGTGATGTTGACGGTCACCTTGTCGAAGGGGATCCCCAGACGCTCGGCGATGCGCTCGCGGGTCACCTGGGGCGCCTGGCTCGGCGCCCAGGCTTCGCAGTGGCCGTCCTGGAAGCGCGCCACGGCGACCATCGGCTCCATCGGCGCCTGGGCCAGGTGCGGCAGGTAGTAGGAGGCCTCCAGGCTGCTGTCGGCACTGCTCATGGCCTGGTCGAGATCACCGGTACTGCGCACCACTTTGCCCGGTTTGCGCGCCGCGGCTTCCAGCTCCTGGCGATAGGCAATCGAGTCGTAGCCAGCGTTGGCGCCGTCGTCCCATTCGATCTTCAGCGCCTCGCGGCCCTTGATCGCCGCCCAGGTGTTGCTGGCGAGCACCGCCACCCCACCCAGGGGCTGGAACTCCGAAGGCAGCGGACGGCTGTCGATCTGCACCACCTTGATCACGCCCGGGACCTTCAGCGCCGCGCTGTCGTCGAAGGACTTGACCTTGCCGCCATACACCCGCGGGCGCGCCACCGTCGCGAAGAGCATGCCGTCGATATGCACGTCAGCGCCGTAGACCACCTGGCCGTTGACGATGTCGGCACCGTCGATGGCACGGCTGCCTTCCTTGCCGATATAGCGGAATTCGCCGGGCTGCTTGAGCCGCAGGCTATCCCGGGCCGGCACCGCCAGGGCGCTCGCCGCGGCCGCCAGGGCACCGTAGCCCAGCTCGCGACCGCTCGGCTGGTGCAGCACTTTATGCAGCTGGGCCCGGCATTCGGTCACCGGGACTTGCCACTGGTCGGCCGCCGCCTGTTCGAGCATGGTCCGCGCGGCCGCGCCGCAACGCCGCATCGGTTCGTACCAGTGGCGCATGCTGCGGGAACCGTCGGTGTCCTGGTTGCCGAACAGCGCCTCGTCGCCCGGCGCCTGCCTGACCTTCACCAGCGCCCAGTCGGCCTCCAGTTCGTCGGCGACCACCATGCTCAGGCTGGTGCGCACACCCTGGCCCATTTCCGAACGGTTGCAGAGCACGGTCACGCTGCCATCGGCGGCGATGCTCACGTACACCTTCGGGTCATCGACCCAGCCATGGGGCATGCCGTCGGCACCGAACTTCTGTTCTTCGGCAAACGCCTCCTGCCAACCCCAGCTGGCCGCCAGCACCAGCGCACCGGTGGCACCGACGCCTTTGAGGAAGCCACGGCGGCTGAGGTTGCTCAAGGCAAAATCATTCGGCAACCGGCTCATGCCTTGGCCTCCTGCAGATGGGTGGACGCCTGGCGGATCGCAGTCTTGATCCGGTTGTAGGTGCCGCAGCGGCAGATGTTGCCGACCATGGCCTCTTCGATCTGCTCGTCGCTGGGGTTGGGGTTGACCTTGAGCAAGGCTGTGGCCGACATGATCTGCCCGCCCTGGCAGTAGCCGCACTGGGCCACCGCGCTGTCCAGCCAGGCTTGCTGCACGACCTTGCCGACCGGGTCGCTGTGCAGGTCGTCGATGGTGCTGACGTTCTGCCCGACCACCGAGCCGATCGGCGTGATGCAACTGCGCGCCGGGGCGCCGTCGATATGGATGGTGCACGCGCCGCACAGGCCCATGCCGCACCCGAACTTGGTGCCGTTGTAACCCGCCACATCGCGGATAGCCCAGAGCAGCGGCATGTCCTCGGGGACATCCAGTTGATGATCTTGACCGTTGAGTTTCAGAGTAATCATGGGCACGCCCGCATATTTTCCGTTTATGGGGTCGAGCAATCTGCCGTTGAGTACAACGACTTGCGCAAGCAGATCGACTCAGGCTAATGGGCTCTCTTATGAAGACGCAGGCGTCTTCACCGGGCCTTTGGGGACAAAGATATACATTGTTAGGAAGCTAAGTTAAGCCTCGATTGATAAAAAAGCCTTGCAGGCGTCAACCGTGCAAGGCTTTTCAAGGGTGCGCTCAGCGTAGCCCAGGTGGTCTCAATAGAGATTGGGTTCCATCTCCAACTGCACCTGGAAACGCTCGGCGATGTCCCTCTGGATCCGCTGTGCCAGGCTCAACAGCTGCAAGCCTGTGGCCTGGCCGTGGTTGACCAGCACCAGCGACTGCAAGCGATGAACGCCGGCATCGCCCTCGCGAAAGCCCTTCCAGCCGGCCTGCTCGATCAGCCAGCCCGCCGCCAGCTTCACCTGCCCATCCGGCTGCGGATAACCCACCAGCCCCGCATGCCGCTGCCGGATCTCGGCCGCCAGGGCGGCGGGCACCACCGGGTTCTTGAAGAAGCTGCCCGCATTGCCCAGCACCGTCGGGTCCGGCAGTTTTTCGCTGCGGATGCTGCAAATGGCGCGGCTGACATCAGTGGCCGTCGGATGCTCGACGCCCTGCTCGCTCAGGCGCTGGCGTACCGGGCCGTACTCCAGATGCAGGTGCTCGCTGCGGGCCAGGGCAAAACGCACCCGCAGAATCAGCCAGCGACCGGCCTGCTGTTTGAACAGGCTGTCGCGGTAGGCGAACTGGCACTCCTCCAGGCTGAAATCCCGCAACTCGCCGCTCTGCCGATCCAGCGCGGTCAGGCCGGCGAACACATCCTTGATCTCGACCCCATAGGCGCCGATGTTCTGCATCGGCGCGGCGCCCACGGTGCCTGGAATCAGGCTGAGGTTCTCAAGGCCCGACAGCCCTTGCTCCAGAGTCCACAGCACGAACGGGTGCCAGGTTTCACCGGCCTCGGCCTCGACCACCACCCGCTGGCCGTCGTCGCTCAGCAGACGAATGCCGCGGGTGCCCATGCGCAATACCAGCGCCTGGATATCGGCCGTCAGCAGCAGGTTGCTGCCACCGCCAATCACCAGCAGCGGCAGCCGGTGCGCGGCCGAATAGGCCAGGGCCTCACGCACGTCGGCGTCGCTGTGGGCCTCGGCGAACAGCTGCGCTCGCACATCGACGCCGAAACTGTTGTAGGGCTTGAGGGACACCTGGGACTGCATATCCAGACTCATAGCCGCCCCTTCAGCTCGATCACCAGCCGGTCGCAGGCGTACTCGATCAGATCCAGCACCTGCTCGAAGCCCTGTTCGCCGTCGTAGTAAGGATCCGGCACCTCGTCCAGCGCCGCTTCGTAGCGACGCAGGAACAGGTCCAACTCGGCCTTGCCCTGGGCCGGCTGCAGCGCCTTGAGGTTGCGCAGGTTGCTTTCGTCCATGGCCAGGATCAGGTCGTAGCGGGCGAAGTCCGCGCTGCCGACCTGCTGGGCACGCTGGGCCGACAGGTCATAGCCGCGTAGCAGGGCCGCGCGCTGGCTGCGCTTGTCCGGCGCCTTGCCGATGTGCCAGTCGCCGGTCCCCGCGGACGCGACTTCGACCCGCTCGGCCAGCCCCGCTTCGCGCAATTTGTGGCGCAACACACCCTCCGCCGTCGGCGAACGGCAGATATTGCCCAGGCAGACAAACAGAACCCGCATCAGGCCTCCAGCAAGCGACGGACGCGCTCGAGGTCTTCGGCGGTATCGACACCGGCGGGCGGCGCTTCCAGGGCATCGGCGACATGGATCCGCACGCCGTGCCACAAAGCCCGCAGTTGCTCCAGGGCCTCGGTGCTTTCCAGCCAGCACGGGCCCCAGCTGACGAAGTCATGCAGGAAACCGGCGCGGTAGGCGTAGATCCCGATATGGCGGCGATAAGGCACGCCGGCCGGCAGCTGGCTGCGGTCTTGCGCAAAAGCGTCCCGCGCCCAGGGCAGCGTGGCGCGGCTGAAGGTCAGGGCCAGGCCGTTGAGGTCGCTGACCACCTTGACCACGTTCGGGTTGAACAGGGTCTCGACGTCTTCGATCGGCTCGGCCAGGGTGGCCATGCGCGCCTCGGTGTGCGCGGCCAGGTTGGCGGCGACCTGGTCGATCACCGCCGGCGGGATCAACGGCTCGTCGCCCTGGACATTGACCACAATGGCGTCCGCGGCGAGCCCCAGCTGGCTGGCGACTTCCGCCAGGCGGTCGGTGCCGGAGTTGTGGTCCTCGCGGGTCAGCACCACTTCCGCGCCGAAGCCCTGGCAGGCCTCGACGATCCGGGCGTCATCAGTGGCCACGACCACGCGCTGGGCACTGCTCTTGCGGGCCTGCTCCCAGACGTGCTGGATCATCGGCTTGCCGGCGATCAGTTGCAGTGGCTTGCCCGGCAGCCGGGTGGAGGCGAAACGCGCGGGAATGACAACGGTAAAGACGGTGGTCATTTATCCAGGCGCTCGTCGGTGCTGAGGGTACGGGCTTCGCTTTCCAGCATGACCGGGATGCCATCACGAATCGGATAGGCCAGGCCGGCGCCCTTGCTGATCAGCTCGGTCTTGTCGGCGCTGAGCTTCAGCGGTCCCTTGCAGATCGGGCAAGCGAGGATATCGAGCAATTTGGTGTCCATGAGAGTTCCCTGGATAGAAGCGTTTAAGGCAAAAGACGAGCAGGCAACAGGCGCGTCAGCTGCGTATCGAACCAGGCCACGAAGGCCGGGGATGGCACAGCATCCACCGCCAGGTACCACCAGTCGCAAGCCGCGAAGGCACGGCACTTCACCGCATCCTTTTCGGTCATGACCAACGGCAGCGACGGGGTGAAACTCAGCGCCTGCGCGCTGTATTCGGCATGGTCGGCGAAAGCATGCGGGACAGGCCGCCAGTGTAGCGTTTCAAGGGTAGTGAAGAAACGTTGCGGATTGCCGATACCGGCCACCGCGTGCAACGCCTGCCCCGGTGCGAAGTGCTCAAGCCCGCGGCGCTCGCCGCTCTGCAGGTTGACCAGGGCAGTGGGCGCCAGGCGAAAGGCGAAGCCCTCCTCGCGATCCTCGCTGGCGCCGTTGAACAGCACCGCGTCGACGCTTTGCAGACGCTCGACGGGTTCGCGCAGCGGACCGGCCGGCAGGCAGCGCCGGTTGCCCAGCCCGCGCGCGGCATCGATCAGCACCAGTTCCAGAGCGCGGCCCATGCGGTAGTGCTGCATGCCGTCGTCGGAAAGAATCAGGTCCAGCGGCTCGGCGGCCAGCAAGGCCTGCACGGCACGACTGCGGTCGGGGTCGATCATCAGCGGCACGCCGGTGCGCTGGACGATCAGCAAGGGTTCGTCGCCGGCGACCTCCGCGCTCTGCTCGGCGGCCACCCGCCAGGGCAACTGCGGCGGCTTGGCGCCGTAACCGCGGCTGACCACACCGACCCGCAGCCCGTGGCGCTGGCAATGCTCGATCATCCACAGGATCAGTGGCGTCTTGCCGGTGCCGCCCACGGTGATATTGCCCACCACCACCAGCGGCACCGGTGGCTGGTAGACAGTGCCCTCGCCGGCCAGGAAGCGTTCGCGCTTGCGCACCACCACCCGCCGGTAGAGCCACTCCAGGGGCTGCAACAGCTTCAACGCGCGATGGCCGTCGTACCAGGCGGCGAGCAGACGATCGGACATGGCCATCAGGGTGCCGGCGCCGCCTCGACGGTGGTCATGCGCAGATGGCTGAAGCCGAGCTTGCCGGCGGCGTCCATCGCGGTAACGACCGCCTGATGCTGGGTCTTGCCGTCGGCACTGATGGACAACGGCATGTTGGTGTCGCCGGCCGACTCCTTCTGCAAGGCGTCGATCAGGCTGGCCAGGTCGCTCTTGGGCAGCACCTGGTTATTCACCGAAAACACCCCGTCGGCACTGATGGCGATATCCAGCTGCTTGGTCTGCTGGTCTTCGGCCGGCGAGCCGCTGACGGCCTCCGGCAATTCGACGCGCAGCTGGGTTTCCCGGGTGAAGGTAGTGGTCACGACGAAAAACAGCAGCAGGATAAACACCACGTCGATCAACGACGCGAGGTTGATATCGATGGTTTCCCGTGGCTTGCGGCGAAATTTCACGCTTTGCCCTCGGCCAGGTCGACGTCGCGGTCGCCCTGCACCACTTCGACCAGCTTGATGGCTTCCTGCTCCATGCCCACCACCAGCTCATCGACCCGGCGCTGCAGGAAACGGTGGAAGAACACCGCCGGAATACCGACCATCAGGCCGGACGCAGTGGTGATCAGGGCCTTGGAAATACCACCGGCCAGTACCGCGGCATTGGTGGTCATACCCGAGCCCATGAACGAGCTGAAAATATCGATCATGCCCAGCACCGTACCCAGCAGGCCCAGCAGCGGGGCCATGGCGGCGATGGTGCCGAGGGCGTTGAGGTAACGCTCCAGCTCATGAATGACCCGGGCCGCGGCTTCCTCGATGCACTCCTTCATGATCTCGCGGCCATGCTTGGAGTTGGCCAGGCCGGCGGCGAGGATTTCCCCCAGGGGCGAATGGGCGCGCAGTTCCTTGAGCTTGTCCTTGTTCAGCTGTTTGTCCTTGATCCAGCGCCAGACCTGGCCCAGCAGGTGCGGCGGGGTAACGCGGCTGGCCCGCAGCGTCCACAGGCGTTCGGCAACGATGCCGACCGCGACAATGGAACTCAGAATGATCGGCAACATCATCCAGCCGCCGGATTTGACCAATTCCCACACAGTGACAGTCCCCTCGAAAAAGTGCGCCACTCTAACATAGGGGCCGAATGCACCGAAGAACCTGATGTCGCATGCCTCCCGGCTTTAATAACTCTCGGTTATTTAAGGAGATAGTGGCCATTTGCGCCAAAAGCGCCGCTGCCCCCGCAGGCTCATCGGTTCGGCGTAGGCACCCAGCGTTATTCGCAATGCGCCATGCTGCGCGCTGTCGTAAATGGCGCTTCCCTGCTGTCGATAACGCTCGACGACCTGCGGGTGCGGATGCCCGAATCCATTGCCGTGCCCGCGGGAAATCAACACCGCCGACGGCGCCAATGTCTTGAGCAGGGCCGGCGATGACGAGCTGCGGCTGCCATGGTGCGGCGCCTGCAGCCAATGGGTCCCGACAGCCAACGGGGTGTCCAGCAAGGCGCGCTCGGCCAGGGCGTCGATATCCCCGGTCAGCAGCAAGCGTTCGCCCCGAGCTTCGACCTGCAGCACGCAGGACTTCTGGTTGCCGGTCCGCGCATCCGCCCATTGCCACATGGAAAAACTCACGCCGTCCCATTGCCACTGCTCGCCGCTGGCACAAGGTTGGGCCGGCAGAGAGGCCGGCAAGCCTTCGGGATCGCCGCTGAGCAGCCTGGCCACCGGCAGCCCGCGCCGGACAGCATCGGCGCCACCGGCATGATCGGCATCGGCATGGCTGAGCAGCATCAGGTCGAGGCGCTCGACGCCCAGCTTGCGCAAGGACGGCAGCACCACCCGGGCGCCCAGGTCGGAATCGCCGAAACGCGGACCGGCGTCATACAACAGCGCGTGCTCGCGGGTGCGCACCAGCACCGCCAGGCCCTGGCCGACATCCAATTGCCAGACCTGCGCCTCGCCATACGGCAGCGTATTTTTCGGTGGAAACACCATCAACAGCAGCATCGGCCATCCCAGCGGCCGCAGCGGCACACCGGCGGGCAGCAACAGCAGCAAGGCCCCCAGTGCGCTGATGCCCCAGGCCCAGAGTGGTATGGCCGGCGCTATCCAGGCGGGCCATCGGGCGGCCAGCAGGGTCAGGCCGCGGAACAACACATCCAGCAAACCACCGGCCAGCCAGAGCAAGCCTTCGCCCAGATAAGGCACCGCCAGGAGCAGGGTGCCAAGCAGTGCCGGCGGCAACACCAGCAGGCTGATCCAAGGCTCCGCCAACAGATTGGCCAGAGGCCCGCTGAGACTGATGGGCAGGCCCAGCGCCAGCAGCACCGGGCACAGGCCGATGGCGATCAACCATTGGATGCGGGTCCAGGACTGCCACCAGCGCCAGCCGCCCAGGCGTCCGCCAAAAATCAGGATCAGCACCGCCACCGCGGTAAAGGACAGCCAGAACCCCGGCTGTAAACTGGCCAACGGCTCGAACAGCAGCACCGCATCGAGCGCCAGCAGGAACGGCCACCAGGCGCCCAAGTGACGAAAGCGCAGACGCCAGACCAGTACCAGGGCGACCATCACGCAGGCGCGCCGCACCGGCACATCGAACCCAGCGAGCAAGCCGTAGCCCAGGGCCGAGGCGAACGCCAGCCCGCAGGCCCAGGGCAGCCAGGGCCAGCGAGCGGGCCACAGGCCGTAACGGGCCAGCCCCGCCACCAGGGCATAGATCACGGCGGCCAGCAAGCTGATGTGCTGCCCGGAAATCACCATCAGGTGCACAGTCCCGGTGTCCTGCAGGACTCGCCAGTCTTCAGCACTCAACCCCGAACCGTCGCCCAGCACCAGGGCCGCCAAGCCACCGGCGCGTCCGTGGGCCTCGACTTGCAGCAGGCGCTGACGAATACGCGCCCGCCAGCTCCCTTCCGCGGCGACCAGCCGTTGCCCGTCCTTGACCGTACCCGTGGCGCCGATGCGCTGGGCCAGCAGCCAGGCCTCATGGTCGAAGGCCTGCAGATTGACCAGGCCGACCGGCCGCTTGAGTTTCACCGCCAGGCGCCAGCGCTCGCCGCTGTGCAGCGGCGGCCCGCCATACCAGGCCAGGCGCAGGCGCTGGGGAATCCGCTCGCGCCGCGCCTGTGCGCCTTCCAGCTCGAAACGCACCATGCCCTCGGCCTGCCGCGGCAGCCCCACCACCCGGCCTTCGAGCCAGCGGGTCTGGCCGTCGAGAGATTCCGCCAAGCGATCATCCAGTGCCCATTGCGCGCTGACACAAGCCCAGACCAGCCCCAGCAGGAACAACGCCACGGGATAGGTGCGAAACGGCAGCAACATCAAGGCCAGCACCACCAACACCACCAACCATCCGAAGGCTGGCAGCACCGGCAAAAAACGCAGGGTCAACAACCCCGCCGCCAACGCCAGCATGGCCGTACGCATAAGCCCGTCCTTGAGCATTCTCGAGTGTTCCCACTCTCCGGCTTAGCTCAACGGACCGGGCGCCAGCTTTATCATTTGTCACAAAGTCTGAATGGGCGCCTTTTAGAATCCGGGCATACTTGCCGCCTGAACTGACCGAGAAGCCTTATGCCCCGGCGCCTATTCAAACGTTACATGCCAGACCCGACCAGCATCAGGGAACACAAGTCCTTACGCTTTCTTGGCACGCTGCTGCATGATCCCAACCTCTGGCACCTCAACCGACACTCCGTGGCGCGTGCCATGGCGGTCGGCCTGTTCGCGGCCTTCATGCCGATCCCCGCGCAGATGTTGCTGGCCGCTGTCCTGGCCATTTCCATACGCGGCAACCTGCCGATTGCCGTGAGCCTGGTCTGGCTGACCAATCCGATCACCATGCCGCCGGTCTTCTTCTGCACCTATCAGGTCGGCGCCTGGCTGATGAACGTGCCACCGCGCAGCCTGCCCGACGAACTGACCTGGGAGTGGATCAGCGGCGAACTCTCGACCCTCTGGCAACCCTTCCTGCTGGGTTCGGTGGTGGCCGGCCTGGCCCTGGGCGCCCTCGCCTATTGCCTGACCATGCTGTACTGGCGCTGGTGGGTCAGCCGGCAGTGGCGCCGCCGCCGGCAAAGCCGGCTGTAGAAACGCAAACGGCCTCCCGAGGGAGGCCGTTTTCATTGGCGCGCGAGCTTACTGGCGCATGCCGCGACCGCTCACCAGCAGGCGGGCACAACCGAAGTACAAGACCACGGTGGCCACCAGCATGAAGGTAATGGCCACGCTGATCCGGATGTCCGAAACCCCCAGGATGCCGAACCGGAAGGCGTTGACCATGTGCAGCACCGGGTTGGCCAGCGATACCGTCTGCCAGAACGGCGGCAGCAGGGTGATGGAGTAGAACACGCCGCCCAGGTAGGTCAGCGGGGTCAGCACGAAGGTCGGGATGATCGAGATATCGTCGAAGTTGCGCGCGAACACCGCATTGATGAAGCCCAGCAGCGAAAAGATGGTCGCGGTCAGGACCACCACCAGCAAGGTGATGCCCAGATGGTGCACCTGCAACTGGGTGAAGAACAGCGACAGCAGCGTCACGATCACCCCCACCGCCAGGCCGCGCAGGACCCCGCCCAGGGTGTAGCCGATGAGGATGGTGTGCGGCGACACCGGCGACACCATCAGCTCCTCGATGGAGCGCTGGAACTTGCTGCCGAAGAAGCTCGAGACCACGTTGCCGTAGGAGTTGGTGATCACCGACATCATGATCAGGCCCGGCACGATGTACTCCATGTAGGTGAAACCACCCATGTCGCCGATTTGCCGGCCGATCAGGTTGCCGAAGATCACGAAGTACAGAACCATGGTGATCGCCGGCGGCAGCAGGGTCTGCGGCCAGATCCGGGTGAAACGCCGGACTTCGCGATAGACGATGGTGTTCATCGCGACCAGGTTGGGCCGTAGCTCGGACGTCATACCGCCACCTTCGACAGATTTTTCTCCACCAGGGACACGAACAACTCCTCAAGGCGATTGGTTTTGTTACGCAGGCTCAGCACCTCGATGTTCTGCTGGGCCAGTTGGCTGAACAGCGCGGTGATGCCCACCACTTTGTCGACCTGGACTTCCAGGGTATGGCTGTCGACCAGCTTGCTCGGGTAGCCGAGCAGTTTCGGCGCCTCCTTCATTTCGGTCTTCAGGTCGAGCAGGAAGGTTTCCACATGCAACTGGCTGAGCAGATTGCGCATGCTGGTGTTCTCGACGATGGCACCATGGTCGATGATGCCGATGTTGCGACACAGCTGCTCAGCCTCCTCCAGGTAATGGGTGGTGAGGATGATGGTGATGCCTTTCTGGTTGAGCTCGGTGAGGAAGGTCCACATCGAACGCCGCAACTCGATATCCACGCCAGCGGTCGGTTCGTCGAGGATCAGCAGGCGCGGCTCGTGCACCAGGGCGCGGGCGATCATCAGGCGCCGCTTCATGCCGCCGGACAGCGAACGCGAAGGCACATCGCGCTTGTCCCACAGCCCGAGCTGGGTCAGGTACTGCTCGGCCCGCTCCTTGGCGACTTTCGCCGGAATGCCGTAATAACCGGCCTGGGTCACGACGATATCGAAGGTCTTCTCGAACTGGTTGAAGTTGAATTCCTGGGGCACCACGCCGATGCAGCGCTTGAGCGCGGCGGGCTCGCGGTCCAGGTCATGACCGAAGACATTCACCGTGCCGCTGGTCTTGTTCACCAGGGTCGAGAGGATGCCGATGGTGGTGGATTTGCCGGCGCCGTTGGGGCCGAGCAAGGCGAAGAAGTCACCTTCGGCGACATCCAGATCGATACCACTCAGGGCCTGGAAACCGTTGCCGTAGGTTTTGGTTAGCTGCCGGATGGACAGAGCGGAACTCATATCGGATTTACGCACCAAGAAGGGAGAACGTTATAGGTAAGGGCGGACCGCCTGCATTGCAACGGCGCCGGATCCACCCAATGGTGCTTGCCGACGCCGCACAAGTACAGTCACCTGTATTGATAGTCAGTATTAAGTCAACGCGGTCATCACCGCCTTGCGATAGGCCGGACGCTGCTGCAGGCGTTCGTACCAGGCTTGCAGATTAGACAATCGCACACGCTCGATGGGCATTTCGAACCAAGCATAGATGAAGCTGCCCAGGGGGATGTCGCCCATGCCGATTTCGGCACCGGACAAGTAAGGCTGTTCGGCCAGCGCCTGGTCCACCACCGCCAGCAGTTCGCCGCAGGTCTTCAGCGCAGCGCCGATCTTGTCCCAGTCCTGTTGCTCCGCCGGCGTGCGCAGCACCCCCCAGAACAGGTGGCGGAAGGGTTCGGCGAAGGTCGAGGTGGTCCAGTCCATCCACTTCTCGGCCGAGGCCCGCGCCTGTACATCGCTCGGGTACCAGGACGTACCGGCGGCGTGGCGCGCGGCGAGATAACGCACGATGGTGTTGGATTCCCACAACACAAAGCCGTCATCCTCGATCAGCGGAATCCGCCCGTTGGGATTCATCGCCCGATACGCCGGCGTGTCCACCACGCCGAAGGCGCCACCGGCATCCACCGCCTCGTAGGTCAGGCCGAGCTCCTCGGCGCACCATAATGCTTTCCTGACGTTCGACGAGTTTTTCCGCCCCCAGATCTTCAGCATGACCGCTCCTCAGTGATGAATGCCGAGGCAGTCTACGCCGGATCAGAGCTGGCTCAAATCACTCTGCATGTCGCCCAGCAGCGCCGGCATCTGCCCGCCGAACAGGTGCGGGTAGCACTGTTCCAGGTGCTTGAAGAAGTACGTCTCGGGCACATCGGCGAACTGCCCGTGGTCCAGCACGTACTCCATCATCTGCTCGCCCTGGCGGTTGAAGGGATGGAACACGCTGTCGCGGCGGCCATCGAATTCCAGCGGCGCCACGTCGAACAACTCGCAGAGTTTCTGGTTGAACGCCGGCGTGGCCTTGACCCAGCGCCCCTGCAGGTACAGCTCGGTGTAGCCGTGCATGGCAAAAACGTCGCTGCGCAAAAGCTCCAGCAAACGCGGGGTCGACAGATGATTGCGCACATCCGCCAGGCCGATCCGCGCGGCGATCCCGCAATGCCGCGCGCAGCCGGCAAGCAGGGTGGCCTTGGGCACGCAGTAGCTCTCGCCGGTGGCCAGGGCATGGCTGCCGCGCAGGGTCCCGGGGTCGAGGCTGAAGGTGTAGGGGTTGTAGCGCACGGCTTCGCGTACCGCGTAATAGAGGCTCACCGCCTGGTCCAGCGGATCGCGGCTGGCACCACGATGAGTTTCGGCGAACTCCACCACCGCGGGGTGGTCACTATCGATGAAGCGGCTGGGGCTCAAGTACTCGTGCATGGGGATGATCTCCGAGTGGAGTCTGGAGTCTAACGACGGCCCCGTTCCAGCGATAACGGCGTTTCGGCCAAACATCAGAGGCTGCGGCTTCGAGCCCTACAAGATCGACGAACTGCTGAACCGATGCCTGACGCCCTGTGTCCGCTTCTTCTGACCGATTCAAGCGCACTGCCCTGTCACCCCTTTTGTCGGATGCCGACTAAGCTCTGTGGGTGATTTTGCCCCTGGCTTCACGGAGGATTGAATATGCTGTTGTTGTGGATACTGGTTCTGCTGGTCGGTATCGCCTACCTCGCCCACCGCCGCACCGCACCCCAGCACGCCCTCGGCGTGGTGGCCATCTATCTGCTGGCCATGGGCGCCTTCAGCCGTGCACCGGGCTGGCTGCTGCTGATCTTCTGGGTACTGCTGGCGGCGCTGGCCGCGCCCTTGCTGCTGCCCGATCTGCGCCGCAAATACTTCAGCGCGCCGCTGTTCGATTGGTTCCAGAAAGTCCTGCCGCCGATGTCGCAAACCGAGCGCGACGCCATCGATGCCGGCACGGTCTGGTGGGACGGCGAACTGTTCAGTGGCCGTCCTGACTGGAACAAGTTGCTGGCCTATCCCAAGGCGCAACTGAGCGAAGAGGAACAAGCCTTTATCGACGGCCCCACCGAGGAGCTGTGCGCCATGGTCAGCGACTGGCAGGTCGGCCAGGAGATGGACCTGCCGCCCGCAGCCTGGGAACACATCAAGCAGCACGGCTTCTTTGCCCTGATCATCCCCAAGGAGTTCGGCGGCAAAGGCTTCTCCGCCTACGCCCACTCCCAGGTGGCGATGAAACTGGCGACCCGCAGCGGCGACCTGGCCTCCACCGTGATGGTCCCCAACTCCCTCGGCCCGGCCGAGTTGCTGCTGCATTACGGCACCGACGAACAGCGCAACCATTACCTGCCGCGCCTGGCCCGCGGCGACGATATCCCATGCTTCGCCCTCACCGGCCCGCTGGCCGGTTCCGACGCCGGCGCCATGCCCGACACCGGGGTGATCTGCAAAGGCCAATGGCAGGGCGAGGAAACCATCGGCCTGCGCCTGAACTGGGAAAAGCGCTATATCACCCTGGGTCCGGTGGCCACCCTCCTCGGCCTGGCCTTCAAGGCCTATGACCCGGACCACCTGCTGGGCGACGAGGAAGACCTGGGCATCAGCCTGGCGCTGGTGCCGACCGATACCCCCGGGGTGGAAATCGGCCGCCGCCACCTGCCCCTCGGCGCCGCCTTCATGAACGGCCCGAACGCCGGCAAGGACGTGTTCATCCCCCTGGACTTCCTGATCGGCGGCCAGGAAATGCTCGGCAAGGGCTGGATGATGCTGATGAACTGCCTGTCGGTCGGCCGCTCCATTTCCCTGCCGGCGGTCGGTACCGGCGCGGCCAAGTTCACCAGCCTGGTGACCGGCCAATATGCCCAGGTACGGGAACAGTTCAACGTTCCCCTCAGCGCTTTCGAAGGCATCCAGGAGGCCCTGGCCCGCATCGGCGGCAACGCCTGGCTGATGGACAGCGCGCGCATGCTCACGGCCAACGCCGTCGATCTGGGGGAAAAGCCCTCGGTGCTGTCGGCCATCCTCAAGTATCACCTGACCGAACGCGGGCGCGAGTGCATCAGCCACGCCATGGACGTGCACGGCGGCAAGGCCATCATCATGGGCCCGAACAACTACCTGGGTCGCAGTTGGCAAGGCGCGCCGATCTTCATCACCGTGGAAGGCGCGAACATCCTTTCGCGCAACCTGATGATCTTCGGCCAGGGCGCCATTCGCTGCCATCCGTTCGTGCTCAAGGAAATGGCCCTGGCCGGTCGTGAGGACCATGACCAGGCGCTGGTGGAGTTCGACGGCCTGCTGCTCAAGCACATCGGTTTTGCCGTGAGCAACGCGGCCAGCACCCTGGTGCTGAACCTGGGCCTGGGGCACTTCGAACCCGCGCCGGGGGACAAGCTCAGCCAGGGTTACTTCCGCGCGCTCAACCGCCAGGCCGCGGCCTTCGCCCTGCTGGCCGACCTGAGCATGATGCTGCTGGGCGGCGAACTGAAACGCCGCGAACGCCTGTCGGCACGCCTCGGCGATGTGCTCAGCCACCTGTACCTGGCCTCCGCAGCCCTCAAGCGTTACCACGACCTGGATTCGCCGGAGCATCTGCAGCCGCTGTTCACCTGGGCCATGGAAGAAAGCCTCGGCCAGTCGGAACGGGCGCTGGACCAGTTGCTCGACAACTTCCCGAACCGGGTGCTGGGTTGCCTGCTGCGCGCGCTGGTGTTCCCGTTCGGCCGCCGTCACAAGGGGCCGTCCGATGCGCTGGACGCCGAGGTCGCCGCGGTCATCGGCCGGGCCAAGGGCGACCCGACCCTGGAAGAACTGCTGGCCGGCTGCTACCGCCCACAATCGACGGAAGATCCGGTCGGCGCCCTGCAACACGCCTGCGACCTGCTGAACGCCAGCCACCCGCTGCAAAAAAAACTGCACGAGGCGCTGAAAAGCGGCCAGCTCAAACCCGTCGCCGGCGAACAGGTGATCGACGCCGCGCTGGAGGCCGGGGTGTTGCAACCCGTGGAAGCCCAGACCCTGCGCGAAGCTGAAGCCGCCCGGCGCAAAGTCATCGACGTCGATGACTTCGCCAAGGAGGAGCTGACCCTGGGCGCAGGGAAAACCCGCTAGGCCACAAGACCGCCAGGCGGATTATGAAACCGGGCGCGGGGGCTATATACTCCCGCGCCCGTTTTGCTGTTGAGGACTCATGCCATGTCCAACGTCGTTGCCGATCATCTCGTCCTGCTCGACCACCTGCGCAGTATCCTGGTCGCCGTGGGCGAAGCCGAGCAGGTTCCCGAAGAAAGCCATGCCCTGTTCCTGGAACGCTTCGACGAACTGCGCGCCTCGCTGCCGATCGACCCGATCGAAAGCCAGTACCTGGGCCAGGATCTGCTGTGCCAGGTGATGCAACGTTATCCACAAGTGGCGCACCTGGTGCCGCGGGATCTGCTGTGGTTCTTCGCCGGGGATTGCCTGCACTACATGCCCGACGAAGAAATCGACCTGTATCAGGCCCTGGAAGAACGCCGCTACGAGGCCGAGCAGAACGATGAACCGTTCGACTGGAACCAGGAAAAGCAGCTGCTGGCGCTCTCCGCCCAGGACAGCAAGCACTGAGTCCGGCCCGGAAATGAACAAGGCCCGCACGGTTCACCGGCGGGCCTTTTGTTTTTCTGCTCAACGCCGGCGGGCTCAAGCTGCGCCACTGTCTTCGGGCTGTTCGTAGCCTTTCGCCGTCTGCTTGCCCTGCCGGCTCAAGGTCGGCTCCTTGGCCAGGCACTCCACCAGGTAATCGATGAATACCCGCAGCTTCGGCGGCAGGTAACGGGTCGGCGAGTGCAGCAACCAGGCGCCGCCATGGTAGGAGGCGAGAAACGTCCAGTCCGGCAGCACCTGCACCAGCAGGCCCTGCTCCAGGGCATGGCGGACCGTGAAGTACGGCAGGCTGCCGATGCCGATATGTTCGAGCACCGCCCCCAGGCGCACCCCGGTGTGATTGGCCGCATAACGCCCGCGCACGCCGACGGTCACCTGCTTGCTGCCTTTCTTGAACTTCCAGCGGGCATCGCTGGGGGTTTCGCCCAGGTAAATGCAACTGTGGTTGAGCAGATCCTGAGGATGGCTCGGTGTCCCGTGTTCGGCCAGGTATTGCGGCGTGGCACACAGCAGGTGGTCGATGGTCAGCAGTTGGCGCCCCACCAGCCCCGGCGGCGGCCGATCGGTGATGCGGATGGCCAGGTCGACGTTATCGTCGATCAAGTCGATGTTGCGATCTTCCAGCAACAGCTCGACGTCGACTTTGGGATAGCGCCGTAGAAACTCGGGCATATAGGGATGCACGACAAAACGCCCCACGGCCTTGGGCACGCTGACCCGCACCAGCCCTTCGGCCTCCTGGGTGAACTGGCCGCTGATTTCCATCACCGATTTGGCGGCGCAGACCATCTCGCTGCAGCGCTTGAACACTTCCTCGCCCCCTTCGCTCAAGCGCAGCTTGCGCGTGGTGCGTTGCAACAGGCGAATCGCCAGCGCCTTTTCCAGGCGGGAGATGCTGCGACTCACCGCCGACGGCGAAGAACCTAGCTGGCGCGCGGCCTCGGAGAAGCTGCCGACTTCGACGACCTTGACGAAAATCGCCATTTCACCCAGCAGCGGAAGGGGAAGATTTATGCTCACGGCGCAACAGTCCTTTGAGGTTTGAACGGATTATCACGCAATTCCGCTGCGCCATATAATTAAAAAATTCATTCTAATAAGGGCACGGAATATGACGCTTCGCCTCTTTTTTCATAATGATGAACTCAAGGCCAACGTTGAAGTGCTCGAGTGCACCCCGCAGGACAACGAGTTCGCGGTGATCCTGCGGGCCACCCCCTTCCATCCCCAGGGCGGCGGCCAGCCCTGCGACACCGGCTGGATCGGCGAGAGCCAGGTGCTGCGCGTGGTCCAGGAACCCGAGCGGATCGTGCATTACGTCAGCCAGCCGGTGAACCCCGGCATGGTCCAGGTACTGGTCGACGAACAGCGTCGCCAGTTCAATACCCGCATGCACTCGGCCGGGCACCTGATCGGCCATTTCGGCGAATCCCGCGGCTGGACGCCGATCAAGGCCCATCACTGGCCCGGCGAAGGGCGCGTGTCCTTCAAGCCCGGCGACCACCCGCAGGAATTCGATGTCGACAGCCTGCAACACGGCATCGATCACTGGATCGCCGCCGACCTGCCGCGCCTGGTCTCGCTGCGCGAAGGCGCGCGGGAAATCGGTTTCGGCGAGCTGCCCGCCTACGGCTGCGGTGGTACTCACGTCAAGCGCCTGAAGGAATTGGGCAACGTCACCATCGCTTCGCTCTCGCAAAAGAAAGGCGTGCTTTCGGTTCACTACAGCGTGGACTGATTCATCGGCGATGCCGCCTTGCGCATCACGCGACGCATCGCCCGAAACAGAGAAAACCCGCGTGCGCGGGTTCGACGATTATCGGATAGAGGGATCTGCAGATGATGCTTGACGTCGAGCGTCTCGATGAGACGTGCATAAAAAAACTGGCCCATGAGCAAGTGCTCGCCCTGCGCATCAAGAACTTCTTGCCGCACACCCAGGCGCTCCAGCTGGGCGACAAGATTCTCACCCCCGGCTTCGAAGGCTATATCAACGCCCCCAGCATCGGGCGGATCGGCATGGCGTTCTATGAAGCGGAAAACCAGCCGCCGCTGATCGAAGACTATTTCGAGCACGCCACCGCCAATATCGCCGAACTGCGCGCGCGCTGCGCGCCCTACGCCTCCCCCGTCGACACCCTGCGCTGCATGCTCGACGAGTCCTGGCCGGCCGGCGCCCACCTGGAAAACCTCTACGGCCGCAAGATGTACGTCGGCCTGTCCCGCGTGGTGAAACCCGGCGTGTGCTTCCTCGCCCACCACGACATTTTCGCCAAGGACGCCCCGGACAGTTTCCAGGCCCACAGCCTGGAAGCGCAGTTCGCCTGCAACCTCTACCTGAACATGCCCGACGCCGGCGGCGCCCTGCAGATGTGGGATCACGATATTTCGCCGGACCAGTTCGACGACATGCGCGGCGACAGCTACGGCATCGATCCCGAGCTGCTCGGCACCCCCGCCCTGGAAGTCCGCCCGGAGCCCGGGGACTTCATCATGTTCAATTCACGGCGCATGCACGCGGTCACCCCGGGGGTGGCCAACCCGCGCCTGAGCCTGTCCTTTTTTGTCGGCTATCGCGGCAGCTCGTCCCCCCTGACCTTCTGGAGTTGAAATGCTTTCCAACTATCTAGGCGAATTCCTGGCCCTGGCCACCATCCACTTTCTTGCCGTGGTAGCCCCGGGGCCGGACTTCGCCGTGACCATCCGCCAGAGCGTGCGCTTTGGCCGGGTGGTCGGGCTGTGCACGGCCATCGGCATCGGCGCGGGGATTTCCGTACATGTGCTGTACACCCTGCTGGGCGTGGGCGCGCTGATGCACGCCACGCCCTGGCTGCTGAACGTGGCCAAGGTGGTGGGTGGTGCCTACATTCTCTATCTCGGGGTCAGCCTGCTGCGCAGCAAACCCAGGACCTCGTTCGAAGGCAGCGACGGGGTCGGCGACCAGGCGCAGCGGCAGAGCTTGCCCCGAGCCTTCATGACCGGCTTCCTGACCAACGCCACCAACCCCAAGGCCACGCTGTTCTTCCTGGCGATCTTCACCACGGTGATCAGCGCCAGCACGCCGCTCAAGGTGCAGGCGCTCTACGGTCTCTGGATGTGTGGCGTGAACGCCCTGTGGTTCGTGATCGTGGCACTGTTCTTTTCCAGCCCGCGGGTACGCCTGCTGTTTATGCGCATGGGCCACTGGTTCGAGCGGACCATGGGGGTGATCCTGATCCTGTTCGCCGGGCGCCTGATCCTGTCGATGTAAACCCCGTCGTCGGCCAGGCGCCCGCACCAGCGTCCTGGCTAAACGACATTCTCCAGCGCCTGCCGCAACACCTGCTGGGTCAGGGGCTTGAACACCACTTCATCCATCCCGGCGGCCAGGCAGCGCTGGACTTCCGCCTCCTCGGCACTGGCCGTCGCGCCGAGGATCCAGCAACGCCGGCGGCCGCTCTCCCGCTCCAGCTCACGAATGCGCAGGGTCAGGTCATAGCCCCCCAGGCGCGGCATCTGGCTGTCGGTGATCAGCACGTCGTACTCGGCCGCTTGCCAGGCTTCCAGTGCCGCCTGCCCATCCTCGGCCAGCGTCACCCGATGGCCCAGCACCAGCAGTTGTTCCTCCAGCGTCAGCCGACTGAAGGCATTGTCTTCGGCGACGAGAACCCTCAACGCCGGCTGCTCCGCGCTGCTTGTCTCCGGCACTGGTGCCATGGCTGCGGCGGGGGCCTCGGCCAGCGGCAGTTGCAGGGTCACGCTGAAACAGGAGCCGATATCCGGCTCGCTGCTCAGGGCGATGCTGCCGCCCATGAGTTCCACCAGCCGCCGGGTGATATTCAGTCCCAGCCCGCTGCCAAAGGTTTGTCCGGCCTGGGCCGAGTCGACCTGGGAGAACGGCTGGAACAGCCTGGCCTGATCCTGTGCCGAGATGCCAATGCCGCTGTCGATGACTTCCAGCAGCAGGTTCAGGCGCTCGCCCTCCCGGCTCCCCGAGGCCCGCAGCGTCACCCTGCCCTGCGCGGTGAACTTGATGGCATTGCTCAGCAGGTTGAACAGCACCTGCTTCAGATGCAGCGGGTCGATCGACACCCATTGCTCCATGTCGCCCGCGAACTGCATCTCGAACGCCAGCTGCTTCTGCCGGGCCATGCCCACCACCAAGGGCGCGATGGCCTCGATCTGGGCCTTGAGCAGCACCGCCTCCGGCGCGGAATCGATCATGCCGGACTCGATGCGGTTCAGGTCGAGCACATTGCCCAGCAGCAACAGCAAGCCCTGCGCCGCTTCCTGGGCGACCGCTAGCGACGGCAGGTCCAGCTCGCCCTGTTCGGCCTTCTGCTGCACCACTTCCTGCAGGCCGATGATGGCGTTCAGCGGAGTACGGATCTCATGGCTCATGGTGGACAGGAAGACGCTCTTGGCCTCGTTGGCGGCTTCGGCCTTCTCCCGCGCCAGTGCCAGCTCGGCTTCGGCCTGGCGGGTCTTGCGCACTTGCCGGGTCAGGTAGAAGCCCCAGACCAGCGAGAGCAGGACCAGCAAGCCGAACACCCCGCCGAGCCTGAGGATATTGCTGCGATGGTCGCGCCAGAAGTGGCTGCCGGAGGTGGAGAACCGCGGTTGCCACTGGGCCACGATTTCCGCCACTTCCTCCGGCGCGATGGCGACCTGGGTCTTCTCCAGGATGCTGCGCAGTTCATCCTGGCCCTTGAGCACGCCAAGGCTGATCGGCCGGGAAAACTCGTCGAGAATGGCGCTCACCCCCAAGCGGTTGTTGAAGCGCTGCGCCGACATGAAACGACCGGTGTAGTCCCCGGTGACGAGCGCGTCGCTACGCCCTTCGTCGACACTGCGCATGGCCTCCACGAAGTTGGGATAGACCTGCAGGCGGATATCCGGATAGTCCTGCTCGATGATCGGGTTGATGAAGTACCCGGCAACGCTGGCCAGGCGCTTGCCTTGCAGGTCCTTCAGGCTGTGGGCGGCGCCCGCTGCGCTCTGGGCGCTCATCAGCACCACCGAGCTCCTCAAATAGGGCCGCAAGAGCTCGATATCCGCCTCGGTATCGGGGTCCGTGGACACGATGGAGGTCATGATGGCCTTGCCATCGCCCATCTGCGCTTTCATCTCGGCATAGTTCTGCACGGGCACCATACGGAACCTCAGGCCGCTGCGCCGGGCGAGTAGCTTGAGATAGTCGGGGCCGATCCCCTGTATCCGTCCGCCGCTGTCCAACTGCCCCAAGGCCCCCAGGGAGTCGTTGACGATCACCGGGATTTCCGGGTGCGCGGCCAGCCAGCGATTCTCGGTGGGCGTCAGGGTCACCCGGCGCTGAATCAGGTGCAGGCTGCGCCCCGCTCTCCAGCCGCGCAGGATGCTTTCGCCGTGGCGCGCCCGGATGGACGGCAGGGCCCGCTCGATCACCCCGCGCAACCGGGTGTCGCCGGCGCGCAGCAGGAAACCGAAGCCACGGCTGTCCAGGGGCGCGAAGTTCTCGATCCGCAGGTTCAGCAGATAGTTGATGTTGATCAGGAAATGGGTGGAGACCGCATCGTTGATCACGCCGTCGACCTCGCCCAGGCTCAAGGCCTCGAGCGCATGCTTGGGCGTGGCGAACATCAGGAAGCGGCTGTTCGGGTAGGCCGCGGCTAGCTGCTCCTGGGGGATATAACCGGTCGCTACCGCCAGGGTCGTACCCGGCTGCTGCGGATCGAAAGGACGATCGTCGGCCGTGACCAGTGCGGGTTGATCGGGCTCGTAGGCATTGGTCAGCTGAAGGTCGTTGTCCCTGGCTTCCAGTGCGGTACCACTGCCGAGCAGGTCGATTTCGCCCTCGCGCAGGGCGGTCAGCGCCGCTTGCCGGGAAGGATACTGGCGCACCCTGGGGCTCGCCTCGAACAGCAGGGCCAGATAATCCGCGGCAATCCCCTGGAAACGATCGCCGCCCAACATCTCCAGCGGCGCATAGTCGGGCGTCGTCGCCCCAACCCTGAGCGGCCCCCGACTGGCCAGCCATTGCCGGTCCTCCTCGCTCAGCCAGGGCCGGCTGCTCACCGCCACCCGCCCGACCAGGGAAATGGCCTGCTCCTGGGCAAACAGCAGCGGCGCTGGCGCCAACAACAGACAAAGCACGACAGCCCGGCAACACGCTGGAATCATGGAATACCTTCCTTAGAATCGAACCCCGATAACCAGCGCAAATCGGCCGCTGCCCCACGAACGACAACGTCACCCTCTTGTGGAGAGCAACGCTTCGGTCTGCGGCGATGGGGATGGATCAGAAAAATCCGAAGGTATTCTAGCCGGGCAGCGGCGCTTGGGAAAAACGCTATCGACGGCAGGTCAGTGTGTGGGCTGTCACACTCTTGAACCTTGTGGGGCTCTTGGTGCCCATGACTCGTTGCGCTCAGTTGTAATCGAGCACGAAGTTCATGGTCCCGTCCGCCTTGCCCGGCGTCATCTGGCCCGTGGTCGGCACATATTTCGCTTTGCCGGCGAAGTGATGGATTTCGCCATCCGCGGTCGAGCGGTCCCAGTCCAGCTTGATGGAGCGGGCGATATCGAACGGCAGCTTGACGCCCTTGTCGTTGACCACGGAAATCCCGACTCCCGAGGCCACACCGGCCTGGCCCTGATTAGTCAGTTTGAGCAGGCCATCTCCCGAGGAACTGCCCTCGAAATGTTCTCGGCTTTGGGCTTTTGCGGGACTTCCTGCACGTTCAGCCAGAACACCGACTCTTTGTCCGTCGGCAGGCCTTCTCCGTAATACAGGATGCGCAGGGTTTTCTTCTCGCCGCTGCGCAACCGCTCGAGCGCCGGGGTCACGGCAAAGGGTGCCGCCCCCGCCGCGTTCGCTTCGACCCAGGCCTGGAGCATGAACTCCTCCTGCGCGCTGTTCTGCAGCTGAAGCGAACCTTCCTTGGCCGGCGCGGCCAGCACCACGCGGGTGCCGCTCAGGTTGATGGCGGCGTTGCCGGCAACGGAAAAACACAAAAGAAAACCGGCCAGGAGCGGCCCGGCGACGACTGGAGTTTTCATGGTGAAGAGCCCTCGGGAAGCGAAAAGACAGATTCCCGCCGCTGCACTTTGCAAGCCCTTCTCATCCCTCGGCCAGGCAGTCGCACAACGTGGCACAAGGTTACGGATGTACGGGAATCCATGACGCTCGAAAAGAACGAGCACCGGCAAAGAACAGGGCACCGACTCTATTGGCTGTAGGAGGATTCTTAAAAAAAAGTTCTGTCTTCTCTATGAACGGTAAGACCACCGCACTTTAAGTTTTGTCTTATTCAGGCAGTGGAATGGCGTACCAAAAATGGCCCGGCTTGCCGAGTTTTATTCCTTCAACCGCCCGGCCCCCTTGGGCGCGAATGCCGTCCGTTTCACGATCCGATCTTGATCCAGGGCTTTCGTTCCAAAGGGCGCCAACAGGACGCCGAGCCATGAAAATGCCCAATGCCCGAATACCGCTCACCCTCCTGAGCGCGCTGTTTCCAACACTGCCCATCACCGCGCTCGCCGCGGACTATTACAACCTCGACCTATCGTCCCCCACAGGGGAAAACCGCACGCTGCTCCCCGGCGATACCGTCGCCCACACGGGCAACGGCACGGCCGTCACCATCAGCGGAGTCAACAATGCCCTCTCGGGCAGTGGCATCAGCGTCCGCTCGGGCGTCGCCGACATCGGCAGCGGCGCCCTGGGCGTGACGGTCGATTCCGGCGGCTCGCTGGGCTTGTCGGACAGCCATGTCAGCGCCTTGGGCGCCAGCCAGGCCCAAGCCCTCACGGTGCGGGATGCAGGCAGCAAGGCCGTGCTGGACAACACCACGCTGGAAACCGAAGGGGTGCTCTCCCACGCACTGCAGGCCAGCAACGGGGCGCGCGTCGAGATAACAGGCGGTTCGGTCATCACCCGCGGCGAGCGCTCCGAGGGGCTGTATGCGACCGGCCAGGGCAGCAGCATGGACGCCGGCGACCTGCACATCAACGTGCTCGGCCATGGCTCCGTCGCGGTCCACGCCGAGGACGGCGCCAACATCACCCTGGACCGGGCACGGATCGAGTCCAGCGATACCTCCGCTCGCTGGGGCGGCAAGGGCATAGTCGCCACCCGCGGCTCGGTGACAGCCACTCACAGCCATATCGTCTCGAGCGCGGGCGCCGGCATCGACGTTTCCGGCGGTAGCGTACGGTTCTCCGACGGTACCGTCGACGCCCACACCGACGCGGTCTACCTCACCACGCCCTCCTACCCCGGCGGCACGCTGCCACCCTTGTCCAGCGTCGAGTTGCGCGATGTGCGGCTGCGTTCCGCGACGGCCTTCGGCTTGAACGCCAACAGCGACAACACCCGGGCCACCCTGGAACGGGTCGCGATCCTGGCCGAGGGCAACAATGTCGCCGGCATCTGGATACCGGGCGCCAACAGCGTCGTCGACACCAAGGACAGCAGCATCGAAACCAGTGGACGCAACAGCGTGGGAGTGAGCAACCGCGCCAGCGTCTTCACCCAGGACGGCGGCTCGATCACCACCCGCGGCACCAATGCCCACGGTCTGTATACGTCGTTCTACGACCCGGACGGCAATAGCTCCAGCGCCACGAGCAGGGTGCGCAACGTGGCGATCGAGACCTTTGGCGAGTTGGCCGCCGGGGTGATCTCGCGGGCCTCCGGGGCCAAGACCGTACTGCAAGACAGTTCGGTCATCACTCATGGCAAGGGCGCCTACGGCCTGCTCGCCAACTCCGCGCGGCTGGAGCTCGACGGCACCCGGGTGCGTACCTTCGGCGCTTCGGCCCCCGGGCTGCGAATGGGTAACCGGGGCGCGGCGGTCACCCTGGACCGGGTCGACCTACGGACCAGCGGCACGGATTCGGTCGGGATCATGGCTTACGCCTCTGAGGCCGGTGTCGATAACCGGCTGGACATCCGTGACAGTCATATCGAGACCGCGGACGGTGCAGCCATTGCCGTCAACGGCAGCGGCTTCACCGCGGAGGTGGCCGACAGCACGATCATCGGCAAGTCCGCTACGGGCGACGGCATGCTGCTCAACGTCAAGGATATGGGGGCGACCGCCGCCCGGGATGTACAGCTCAATGCCCAGCGCAGCCGCCTGGAAGGCGACGTGCTGCTCGACAGCGGCTCGGCCGGCATTGCCCTGCGCGACCATTCGCTGCTGACCGGCGCTCTGCTCGACAACGCCGGGCGCACGCTGGACCGAATGAGCCTCGACGACAGCAGCCTCTGGCGCATGCGCGAGAACTCCAGGGTGGCCCGGCTGGACAACGGCGGCATGGTGTCTTTCGTCACCCCGGACAGCGCCTTCAAGGTACTGGACGTAAGCGGCAACCTCAGCGGCGGCGGCCTGTTCGAGATGCGTACAGACCTGGGCGCCGGCCAGGGCGACCTGCTGCGCATCGGCGGCACGGTCGAGGGCAGGCATCGCCTATTGGTCAGCAACAGCGGCGCGGAACCGCCGATCGATGGCGGTAGCCTGAAGATCGTCCAGTCCGAAGGGGGCCCGGGCACTTTCGAACTGGCCAACCGCGACCAGGTGGTCGATGCCGGCACCTATCGTTATTCGCTGAAAAGCAACGACACCGCCGGCGGCCGCCCTGGCGACTGGAGCCTGTTCAATACCAGCCGACAGCCACCGACCCCGGATCCAGACCCCATTCCCGAACCAGCACCGGGCCCGGTCGCCCCGCCTGCGACAGAGAGTCTTTCCACCGCCGCCAACGCCGCGATCAATACTTCTGCCGCCAGCACGGTGCAGGCAATCTGGCAGGCCGAACAGGCCTCGCTGGTCAGACGCCTGGGCGAGTTGCGTCAGGGCAAGGACCAGGGCGGGGTCTGGATACGCGGTTTCGGCGAACGGCAAAGGCTCGACAACCGGGGCGGGCGCGGGTTCGAGCAGACCGTCAACGGCCTGCAGGTCGGCATCGACCGGGTTCTGGCGGTCGACGGCGGGCGCTGGTACCTCGGCGGCATGACCGGCACCGGCAGCGTCGACCGGCGCTTCCCCAGCGACGGCAAAGGCAGTGCCGACGGTTACCACTTCGGTGCCTACGCCACCAGGCTGGATGACAGCGGCTGGTATGTGGACAGCACGATCAAGGCCAGTCGCATTCAACAGGACTTCAAGGTAGTCGCCACCGACGGCCAGCCCGTGAAAGCCAGGACTCATCAAACCGCCATCGGCCTGTCGCTCGAGGCCGGACGCCAGATAGCGCTCGGCCAAGGCTGGTTCGTCGAACCGCAGGTCGGGGCATCGATGATTCATGCAAGCGGCGCCCACTACCACGCCAGCAACGGCCTGCGGGTCGATGCCGGCAGTGGCGACTCGACGCAGTTGCGCATCGGCTCGCGGTTCGGCCGGCGCTATGATTTGCCCGGCGGGGGTGCGGTTCAACCCTACGTCAAACTGGGTCAGGTCCAGGAGTTCGACGGCAAGAGCACCGTGCGCACCAACGGCATCGCCACCCGGACCGACCTGTCAGGTGGCCGGACGGAACTGGGCCTGGGCGTTGCCGCCTCGCTCGGCAACCGGCATCAGTTGTATGCCGACTACGAATACGCCAACGGCTCAAGGCAGGAAAAACCCTGGGCCGTCAGCGCGGGCTACCGCTATTCATGGTGAGCCGCTGCGCCACGCCCCCTCCCATCTCGTCTATCGGCGAGCGCTCTGGAACCAGTCTTGTTCGACAGCTGAGTCCGGAGCGCCTGGTCGGCGGCAACATCCAGAAATGAGCCTTAGTCCGAAACAATATGAGTCGATACTCCAGACGGCGCTAATCTGAGTCGCGCATCGGACAAGGAGGTTGTAGGGGCATTCGTGCCAAGGAGAGCCACGCACTCAGCGCCAGCACGCAATCTGCTCGGTACGTCCCCATCCAAGGCAATAGCCCATTCCCCATAGAGAACCCTTTGTTTTTGTCTTGCGAGAAGGCGAAAACAGCGGCGTCTCGTCACGCTCCTTTCAATGCTTATCGCCAGGGCAAGGCCCGACGGCTTGTTCGATGTATCAAGTAACACCCTGCCAACAGTGACCACGGGCAGGGCCTTGCTACTGGCAACGTGGTCACTCACCAGGAAGGTAAATTGAAATGGCTATCGACCCTAGACAAGCCCACACCAGGGTGATGATACAAAACATCAAAAGCGGCCGTTATCTGAGCATCGAGGGTGATGCCTCGAACTGGTCGGAAGATGGCGCCAGCCTGACCATTCGCGACAAGCTCAACAAACCGGTACTGGAAAGCCCGCAGGTCTGGCATATCATCCAGTTCCGCAGCGCCGCGTGGGTCCTGTTCAATCAGTACAGTATGAATGTCGCCTGCATTCGCAGTCGCAGCACCGACGATGGGGCCACTGTCATTCAATACCACACTCAGGGCCAGGCGTTCCAAGAGTGGGACTTCAAGCAGCTTCCCAACGGCAATTGGCTGATACGCAACCTCAACTCGGAGAAATATATCGGTCCGCAGGGTCGAAGCACGGCAAACGACCACTACTGCATTCAATGGAGCAATCAGACCAGCGAGGACAGCTACCAGCAGTGGCAATTCAATCCGATATGAGCTTGATCCCAGTAGTTGGGCAGGAGCTATTGGCAGTTCTGCTTTACCACTGCCCGCGGCGCTCTTGAAAACAGCGGACTTGGGTAAATACTGCAGAAACGAAAAAAGGACCCGAAGGTCCTTTTTTCTTTTCCACCGAATTCGATTGAATTCCATGGACGCATATTTGGAGCGGGAAACGAGACTCGAACTCGCGACCCCGACCTTGGCAAGGTCGTGCTCTACCAACTGAGCTATTCCCGCAAATGGCGTCCCCTAGGGGACTCGAACCCCTGTTACCGCCGTGAAAGGGCGGTGTCCTAGGCCACTAGACGAAGGGGACACTGCCTGAAACACCATGGTGTAGTGTTTCAGTTCCAGAAATACATCCGAAGATGCTTCCTGGTTTCACTCAACTTCGCCCGAAGGCCAAGCTGCTTAAAATTGGAGCGGGAAACGAGACTCGAACTCGCGACCCCGACCTTGGCAAGGTCGTGCTCTACCAACTGAGCTATTCCCGCATTGGCGTCCCCTAGGGGACTCGAACCCCTGTTACCGCCGTGAAAGGGCGGTGTCCTAGGCCACTAGACGAAGGGGACACGCTACAACATTCACTCCCTGCCGCGTTTCGCTGTGTGCTTTACGCTGCAAGTGGCGCGCATTCTATGGATGGTTTGGAGGGTCGTCAACCCCCTGAGATAAATTTATTTAAATCAATGACTTCGGGGTGGTTTGCCGGCCCTTTCGGGCATTTGTGCAGACTGAGCCTTGACGCCTATATTCTGACACTCGACAAGACGCTATAGTCCACATCCTTAGGTGATGGCAATATGAAACCAGCCAGACATTTCCTATATAAGCAGAGAATCGGCCTGTTTCTGCTCGTCGACCTGCGCTAGGCGCCCCAAGGCTAAGTCACTACACTCGCAACTCGCACGCGAACCCCAGAAAGAGGTCTTACACGGTGACACCACTCATGATCACCCTGCTAGTAATAGCCGGGATCGTAATACTGATCGCCATTGGCTACATGAACCATGTGGTGGAAAACAATAAACTGGAAAAGGCCCGTACCAAGGTCGAACTCAATGACCGCCTGCGCCGCTGCGGCGAAATCACCGAAACCTTCCCTGGCCAGTTCATGTCGCCGGCACTCAAGCTGCTGTTGACCCGACTGGAACTCAATGTCGTTCAGCGCCTGCTCAACCTGAGCAAGTCCGATGCCGCGCTCAAGGCCCGCATCACCGAGTTGAGTGCCCTGGTCGGCCAGGGCGAATCGATTCCGGTCAACAACCCGCCCTGCCCGATCCAGACCGAAGCCAAGGCCAAGGACGTGCGCTTTCTCCTGGAAGCCCTGCATGGCCAGGTGACCCGCGCCGCCCAGGACGGTTATCTGCCGACCAACGAAGCCAAGCAATGGATCCGGGAAATCCGCCACATCCTGGTGCTGCTGCACATCGAGTTCTTCAACAACCTCGGCCAGTACGCCCTGCAGCAGGAACAGCCCGGCCAGGCCCGCCTGGCGTTCGAACGCGGCACGCAGTACCTGCGCAAGCAACAGGACCCAGCGATGTATCGCGAACAACTGGAGTACATGGAGAAACTCCTGGCCCGCGCCAATGCGATGGTCTCGGCCAGCACCCAGGCGGTGGAAGGCGAAGTCAACCAATTGACCGAAGGCCTGAAAGTCGCCGACGCCGACGCCGACTGGAAGAAGAAAGCGATTTACGACTGAGCCGTTCCCCGACTTGCGGCTGCCGCGCGAACCATTCGCGCGGCACGGTCCTCAAGCAAAGCTGCGCCCCTGGCGGCGCAGCCTTCAACGAACATCCGCGGTATTACAACCGGAAATGCCCGACCATCCCCTTCAACTCCGCTCCCAACTGCGCCAGCTCGATGCTCGACGCCGCGTTGCCCTGCATGGCCATTGACGACTGATCGGCGCTGGCGCGAATGCTGGTGACGCTACGGTTGATCTCTTCGGCGACCGAGCTTTGCTGCTCGGCGGCCGCGGCGATCTGCTGGTTCATCTGCTGGATCAGCGACACCGCCGCGGCAATACTGCCCAGAGCGCTTTCGGTCTGCAAGGCGTCGCTGACCGCCAGCTTGACCAGCTCGCCGCTGCTCTGGATCTGCTGCACCGACGACTGCGCCGCCGCCCGCAAGGCACTGACCAGGCGTTCGATTTCTTCGGTGGATTGCTGGGTGCGCTTGGCCAGGGCCCGCACCTCGTCGGCAACCACCGCGAAGCCCCTGCCCTGCTCGCCGGCACGGGCCGCTTCGATGGCCGCGTTCAGCGCCAGGAGGTTGGTCTGCTCGGCGACACTCTTGATCACCCCGAGTACGGTGCCGATATTCTGAATCTCCGCGCTCAGGCTTTCGATGCTGGAACTGGCGCTGGTCGCCGAATCAGCCAGTTGCTCGATGCGCTGCATGCTCTGGCGCACCACCCGCTGGCCGCTGTCGACCTTGTCGTCGGCGGTCTGCGCGGCCAGTGCCGCCTCCTCGGCATTGCGCGCGACATCGTGCACGGTGGCGGTCATCTGGTTCATCGCCGTGGCCACCTGCTCGGTTTCTTCCTTCTGGGTGCTGACCTCCAGGTTGGTCTGCTCGGTCACCGCCGACAGCGACTGGGCGGAACTGGCCAACTGCTCGATCCCGGCCTGCAGGCCACTGACAATGCCGCTCAAGCCGCTGCCCATCTGTTGCATCGCCAGCATCAGCTGGCCGATTTCGTCCCGGCGCGTCACCTCCACCGTCGCGCTCAGATCGCCGGCAGCGATCTGCTGCGCCACACGCATCACGCTGCGCAGCGGGGTGACGATCAAACGGGTAATGAGCCACGCCGCCAGCAGGCCGACCAGCAAGGCCAGGGCCGACGACGCGACGATCAGCAGCGAGTTCTTGTTCAGTTCCGCCTGCATCGCCTGATCCTGCGCGCCATAGGCCTGGTCGACCCGCCCCATCACTTGCCCGGCGCGCTCATGCAACTGCTGGTAGACCTTTTTCTCCTGCGCCAGCAGACCGGTGTACTCGGCGAGCTTTTCGCTGAAGCCGCCGATATGCCCGACCACTTCATTGAGTACGGTCTGATAACCGGGGTCCTTGACCAGAGTCTTGAGTTGCTCGGCCTGGGCCAGGGCCTGGTCGGCCTGCTCGATCTTGCCCTGCTCGCCTTCTTCCTCGCCCTTGCGGCTCTGGTCCAGGCGTACGCGGGCCTCGTTCATGGCTTGCAGCATCAGGCGCGACACCTGGCTGACCTGATTGGCCTGCTCGATGAATTCGCTGCCCTCATTGCCGGCGGAATCCTTGAGGGTATAGGTCCCGTCGTCGGCCAGGCCGGCCTGCAGCACGTCGAGGTTGTTGGCCACACTGGACACCGACCAACTGGCCATTTCCAGCGCCAGGTCCTTGGCCTGGGTCAGTTCGACGAACTCGTCGAAGGCCTTGCGGTAAGCCCCCAGCGCCTGCTCGACCTCGGTCATCGCCGGGACGTTCGCCGCCGAACGCTCCTTGAGCTGCGCCGCCAGGGCCAACAGGCCGTCGACGCCCTCATGCAAGGCATCCACAGTCTTGGCATCGCCGTGCAGGGCATAGTTCTGTTCCAGCAAGCGAACCTTGAGCAGGCCGCTGTTGAGCGACGACATCTGCTTGAGGTCGTCGAAACGCTGGCTGATGGTTTGCAGGGACCAGACGCCGATGGCGGCCACCAGTGCCGTCAGCAGCAACACCAAGGTAAAACCGACACCCAGTTTCTTCGCCATGCCGAGGTTGGCAAAACGTCCGTTCGTGGCCGAATTCATTGCGCTCAGTCCCCTTCCAGTCCCCAATGGCGACAGGGCCATTGTCCAGTTTTGCAGGTTCGCAACGGGCTGTACTGGAGCACAAGTCTCTGGCGTCGGAATAATGGCAAAAAGCTACGCGCCGGTCGTTTTCAGGATGCTCGAGGTCGATCCGGGACAGCCCTGGCAACCAGCGTTCACCAGGGCCTGAACCTGAGGCGCGGCAGCCTCAGATGGCGGTGGCGCCACCGTCGACCGCCAGGGCATGGCCAGTGGTGAAGGCGGCACCGTCGCTGCACAGGTACAGCACCGCGCTGGCGATTTCCTCGACCTTGCCGATCCGCCCGACCGGGTGCATGGCCGCGGCGAACTCGGCTTTCTTCGGATCGGCCTCGTAGGCACGACGGAACATGTCGGTATCGATCACCGCCGGGCATACCGCGTTGACGCGGATGTTCTTCTTCGCGTATTCGATGGCCGCCGACTTGGTCAGGCCGATCACCGCATGCTTGGAGGCGGCGTAGATACTCATCTTCGGCGCTGCGCCGAGGCCGGCCACCGACGCCGTGTTGACGATGGCCCCGCCGCCCTGGGCGAGCATCAGCGGCAACTGGTACTTCATGCACAGCCACACGCCCTTGACGTTGACCCCCATGATCGCGTCGAACTCGTCCAGGGTGCCCTCCGCCAGCCTGCCCTTCTCGATCTCGATCCCGGCGTTGTTGAAGGCATAGTCGAGGCGCCCGTAATGGCTCATCACCTGCGCCATCAGGTTCTGCACATCCGCCTCGTCGGTGACGTTGCAGCGCACGAACAGCGCCTCGCCGCCGGCGGCACGAATCAATTGCACCGTGCCCTCGCCCCCGGCGACGTCCAGGTCGGCCGCCACCACTTTCAGTCCCTCCGCGGCGAAGGCCAGGGCCGTGGCCCGGCCAATGCCGGCTGCGGCGCCGGTGACCAAAACGACCTGGCCGGAAAACGTCATGCTCATGGTGATGCCCTCGATGGAATGCATGGATAGGATGCGCCCAGTCTAGGCACAGCCGCCGGGCCCGCGGCAGCACTATCAGGCCACCGGTTGCCGCCTTATGCGCGCCAGTGATGAACGGCCCGGCACCACCATCACACCCCTGGATCGGCGCCTATTCGCTTCATCGGTAAACCTTGCGACCTGGCACCGCAGGGTCTATCAACTAAAGCTCCATTGACCCTCGAGTGCCTGCCATGACCAGCCAGACCAATCGCCAGTTCCTGCTCGCCAAACGCCCGGTGGGCGCGGCGACCCGCGAGACTTTCACCTATCAGCAGGTTCCCGTCGGCGAACCGGCGGCGGGCCAGATCCTGGTGAAGAACGAGTACCTGTCCCTCGACCCGGCCATGCGCGGCTGGATGAACGAAGGCAAGTCCTATATCCCGCCAGTAGGCATCGGCGAAGTCATGCGCGCCCTGGGCGTGGGCCAGGTGATCGCCTCGAACAACCCCGGTTTCGCCGTCGGCGACTACGTCAACGGCGCCCTGGGGGTGCAGGACTATTTCGTCGGCGAGCCACGCGGCTTCTATAAGGTCGATCCGCAACTGGCGCCGCTGCCGCGCTACCTGTCAGCCCTGGGCATGACCGGCATGACCGCCTATTTCGCCCTGCTGGACGTCGGCGCACCTAAGGCCGGCGACACCGTGGTGCTGTCAGGGGCGGCCGGCGCGGTGGGCAGCATTGCCGGGCAGATCGCCAAGATCAAAGGCTGCCGGGTGATCGGCATCGCCGGCGGCCAGGACAAATGCCAGTACCTGATCGACGAGCTGGGGTTCGACGGGGCCATCGACTACAAGAGCGAGGACGTCCTGGCCGGTCTCAAGCGTGAATGCCCGAAAGGCGTCGATGTGTATTTCGACAACGTCGGCGGCGACATTCTCGACGCCGTGCTTAGCCGCCTGAACTTCAAGGCCCGGGTGGTGATCTGCGGCGCCATCAGCCAGTACAACAACAAGGAAGCGGTCAAGGGCCCGGCCAATTACCTGTCGCTGCTGGTCAACCGCGCGCGCATGGAAGGTTTTGTGGTGATGGACTATGCCGCCCGGTTCGCCGCCGCCGGACAGGAAATGGCCGGCTGGATGGCCAAGGGGCAGCTCAAGAGCAAGGAAGATATTGTCGAGGGACTGGAGACGTTCCCGGAGACGCTGATGAAACTGTTCAGCGGCGAGAACTTCGGCAAGCTGGTGTTGAAGGTCGATTGATCATCGAAGGCTGAAAAGCATCGCGGGCAAGCTTCGCGCCTACAGAAGCACGCAATCTTCTTCTGTAGGAGCGAGCGGGCGGCGATCCGACTTGCCCGCGATTGTCTCTACGGCTTACGCCAGCTCGGCCACCACGGCCGCCAGCGCCTTGGCCGGGTCCGCCGCCTGGCTGATCGGACGGCCGATCACCAGGTAATCGGAGCCGGCATCCAGCGCCTGGCGCGGGGTTAGGATGCGCCGCTGGTCGTCCTGGGCGCTGCCCGCCGGACGAATCCCCGGGGTCACCAGTTGCAGCGACGGGTGCGCGGTCTTCAGGGCCTGGGCTTCCAGGGCCGAACAGACCAGGCCGTCCATGCCGGCCTTTTCCGCCAGGGCGGCCAGGCGCAGCACCTGCTCCTGGGGCTCGATATCCAGGCCGATGCCGGCCAGGTCCTCGCGCTCCATGCTGGTCAGCACGGTCACGCCGATCAGCAGCGGTTTCGGGCCGCTGCGCTGATCCAGCACTTCGCGGCAGGCCGCCATCATGCGCAGGCCGCCGGAGCAATGGACGTTGACCATCCACACGCCCATTTCCGCGGCGGCCTTGACGGCCATGGCGGTGGTGTTGGGGATGTCATGAAATTTCAGGTCGAGGAACACCTCGAAACCCTTGTCGCGCAGGGTGCCGACGATTTCCGACGCGCAACTGGTGAACAGTTCCTTGCCGACTTTGACCCGGCACAGCTTGGGGTCCAGCTGATCGGCCAGTTTCAGTGCGGCGTCGCGGGTGGGGAAGTCCAGGGCGACGATGATAGGAGTCTGGCAAGCGGACATGAAGGGGGCTCTCAGGCAAGTCGAAATCGGCGCGGATTGTAGCGCAAGCGACGACACTCCGGGACCCGATGATCGGTAATTCGTCGCCAACGGCAGGTTGCGCACCGCCAGAATCGCCGCGCTACCGCCTCTGGCGGCGATTGTGTCGGGCCCGATACACTTCCGACACGCCGACAACAACCAGCCCGGCTACCCTCGCCAGCCGCAACACCCCCGAACAGCACTTCCAGCCCCAGGGCCGGACGCCTATGCTGAAGCCATCCCCCCGCCGCCCCTCTTTGTGGTGGCAGCCTACCTGGCAGATGATCGCACGCATGCACAACACTCCAGCTCCCCTCAACGACGATCAGAAAGCACCCGGCACCAGCGGTGACGACAAGCGCTGGAACACCCGGGCGCTGATCGTCGACGACGATGTACCGATCCGCGAGCTGCTGGTCGACTACCTGGCCCGCTTCAATATCCACGCCACCGGCGTGACCGACGGGGCGGCGATGCGCCAGGCATTGCAGGCGGAACACTTCGATGTGGTGGTGCTCGACCTGATGCTGCCCGGCGAGGACGGCCTGTCCCTGTGCCGCTGGCTGCGCACCGAATCGGACATCCCGATCCTGATGCTCACCGCCCGTTGCGAGCCCACCGACCGGATCATCGGCCTGGAACTGGGGGCCGACGACTACATGGCCAAGCCCTTCGAGCCACGGGAACTGGTGGCGCGGATCCAGACCATCCTGCGCCGGGTCCGTGACGACCGCAGCGAACAGCGGGCCAACATCCGTTTCGACAACTGGCGCCTGAACAGCGTGCTGCGCCAGCTGATCTCCGCCGAGGGTCTTGTGGTACCGCTGTCCAACGCCGAGTTCCGCCTGCTCTGGGTGTTCATCGAACGCCCGCGCCGGGTGCTGAGCCGCGAACAGTTGCTGGACGCCGCCCGCGGCCGCTCCATCGAAGCCTTCGACCGCAGTATCGACCTGCTGGTCTCGCGCTTGCGACAGAAGCTCGGCGACGACCCGAAATCGCCACAGCTGATCAAGACCGTGCGCGGTGAAGGCTACCTGTTCGACGCCCGAGACATCGGCTGATGCGCGGGCGCTTCGATACGCTGTTCGGCCGCCTGTTCGGGGTGCTGCTGATCGCGATCGTGCTCGCCCACCTGCTCGCCTTCTTCTGGTTCCGCCTCTACGGCCCGCCACCGCCGCCGCGCCCACCGGCCGGCGAGTTCAGCGGCCAGCCGCCCCCCGGCCACGGGCGTTTCGAGCCCCGGCCACCACGCCCCTGGTTCGGCGGGCCGATCGTGCCACTGACCTTTCAGTTCATCTCGCTGATCATCGCCGCCTGGTACGGCGCCAAGCTGCTGACCCGGCCAATCCAGCGCCTGAGCGACGCCGCCGAGCGCCTCAGCGAAGACCTCGACAGCCCGCCGCTGGAGGAATCCGGCCCGCGGGAAGCACGACAGGCGGCCCACACCTTCAACCTGATGCAGCAGCGCATCCGCGAACAGGTCAAGCAGCGCGGGCGCATGCTCGGCGCAGTCTCCCATGACCTGCGCACGCCCCTGTCACGCCTCAAGCTGCGACTGGAACAGATCGAGGACAACAAGCTGCAGGGGCAGATGCGCCAGGACCTCGACGACATGATCGGCATGCTCGATGCGACCCTGAGCTACCTGCATGAACAGCGCACCAGCGAGGCCCTGCAATGGATGGATGTGCAGGCACTGGTGGAGTCGCTCTGTGAAAACGCCCAGGACCAGGGCGCCGACGTGCAGACCAGCGGCCATTGCGCGCCTCTGCAAGTGCAGCCGATGGCCCTGCGCTCCTGCCTGAACAACCTGCTGGACAACGCCCTGCGCTACGCCGGGCATGCCCGCATCAACCTGCAGGACAGCCGCGAACAGGTGCTGATCCGGGTCATCGACCACGGCCCCGGCATCGCCGAGGACCAGCGCGAAGCGGTGTTCGAACCTTTCTATCGGCTGGAAGGTTCGCGCAACCGCAACTCCGGTGGCGTCGGCCTGGGCATGACCATCGCCCGCGAAGCCGCCGAACGCCTGGGCGGACACCTGCACCTGGAAGAAACCCCCGGCGGCGGCCTGACCACCGTGGTACGCCTGCCCCGCGCCTGAACCTCGCGTGTGTACCGCCCGGTACAAACTTCACATACCCACGACACCTGGCCGCCCGAGGCTGCATGAGCCGGTACCCCCACCGGCCTTGTCCACCCCCAGGGAGTGAGCCCCATGATTGGCAGCGTCAGTCACTACTCGAATTACATCAGCTCCAGCACCAGCACCCAAAGCGCCCGCGGCCGGCAATTCCAGAAGGAACTGCTGGCCAGGCTCGACAGCAACAGCGACGGTTCGGTCGATCAGGATGAACTGAGCAGCGCCCTCTCGCAGAAAAACAACGACGGTATCCTGGTCAGCCTGAGCAAGAATTTCGGCGACCTGGACAGTGACGCCAGCGGCAGCCTGAGCAGCGAAGAAATGGCTGCCATGGCCCCGCCTCCACCACCGCCCCGGGACCAGCCGCCGAGCACCGAACTGGCCGACGCCCTGATCAGCGCGCTGGACAGCGATGGCGACGGCGCCATCAGCAGCGACGAGCTGAGCAGCGGCCTGACCAGCGCCGGCAGTAACGCCGACAGCAAGCAGATCTTCTCGGCCCTGGACAAGAACCAGGACGGCACCGTCAGCCAGGACGAGCTGGTCGCCAGCCTCACCCCACCGCCACCGCAGCGCGCTTCCAGTGAGGAGCTGTTCAGCCAGCTCGACACCGATGGCGACGGCAGCATCAGTTCGGACGAGCTGACCAGCGCCCTGCAGGCCAGTACCGGCAGCACCAGCACCGACACCAGCGCGGCCCTGCTCAAGGCGCTCGACAGTGACAGCAGTGGCGGCGTCAGCAGCGACGAACTCAAGGCCGCCCTGCAGGCCGGGCGTGGCCAGGACCACGGCAGGCAAAACGATCAGGCCCGGGTGACCGAGGCCCTGAGCAAGATGATCGCCAACCTGAGCAAGCAGTATCAACTGGATAACGTGACGAGCAGCGTCGGCAGCAGCGTCAACGTCGCCGCCTGATCTCCACCGTAGCCGCAGCCTCCGTAGCCGCTGCCGAGCGCAGCGAGGCTGCGATCGGCCGCGCAGCGGTCGCAAATCAGACGACGCCTTCCTTACCTGCTGACCGCCTGCATGGGGTTTGTAGGCCCTCATTCTTGCCTGAAGGAATGCATTGCCTGGGTTTGCGAGCGCTGCGCGCTCGAGCGCAGCCTCGCAGGCTCGGCAGCGGCTACAGGGCTACAGGTCAGCGTTTTTCTTCCACCCGCGCCTGGCTGGCGCTCCAGTCGGTGAGCAGGCTGTAGGCCACGGCCAGCAGGGTCGGGCCGATGAACAGGCCGATAAAGCCGAACGCGATCAGGCCGCCGAAGACCCCGAGCAGGACGATCACCAGCGGCAGGTTGCCGCCGCGGCTGATCAGGTAGGGTTTGAGCACGTTGTCGACGCCACTGATGATGAAGGTGCCCCAGATCCCGAGGAACACCGCCATCCCGTATTCGCCCCTCCAGGCCAGCCAGGCGGTGGCGGGAATCCACACCAGCGGCGGGCCCATGGGAATCAGGCTGAGCAGGAAGGTGACGATCCCCAGCACCAGCGCGCCCGGCACCCCAGCGATCAGGAAACCGATCAGGGCCAGGACCGCCTGCGCCGCCGCGGTGCCGATCACACCGTTGACCACCCGCTGCACCGTGCCGGCCACCAGCTCGATGTAGTAGCCGGCGCGATCGCCGATCAGGCGCTCCAGCAATCCGTGGACGAACGCTGCCAGGCGCGGGCCGTCGCGATAGAAGAAAAACACGAAGACGATGCTCAGGGTCAGCTCGAGAATCCCGCCGCCGATCTGCGCACTGCGGGCCAGCAGCCAGTTGCCGACCTGCCCTAGGTAGGGCTTGGCCGCCACGATCAAGGCCGCCCCCTGCTGGTCGATGCTGTTCCACAGCCCCACCAGCCGCCCACCGACAAAGGGCAGCGTACCCAGCCAGGCTGGCGCTTCGGGCAGGCCATCGACCTGGACGTCCTTGATAAAGGCCGTGGCGTCGCGCACATGGTCGGCCAGGTTGAAGCCGAGCCAGACCAGCGGCGCCGCCACCAGCAGCATCCAGCCCAGGGTCAGCAGCGCCGCGGCCAGGGACTCACGCCCGTTGAGCCAGCGGGTCAGCAGGCGCATCAGCGGCCAACTGGCAAACGCCAGCACCGCCCCCCAGAACAACGCGGACCAGAACGGCGCCATGACCCAGAAGCTGGCGCCGAACAGCACCAGAAGCAGGATCTGCACCAGCAGACGATCATTATTGGGCATGTGGCATCTCGAAAAAGGTCAACTCACCAAGCGTAGGCGAACGGCGGCTCCCGCGTTCGCCCACACCTCAATACAGCCGCTCAGCGCAGCAATTCCAGGCGCAGGCCCGGGGCCTGGCCGCCGCCGGTTTCCATGCGCGCCGCACGCACGCCCTGGCCGATCAGGGCCTGGCGCCAGGCTTCGGCATTCGCCCCGGAGACGCTGACCCGCAACGTGGTATCCAGGTTCAGCCCGCGCGAGAGCAAGGTCAGCCAGGTCGGCTGAGGGTCGCCAGCGAGCTTGGGCAGGTCCAGCTCGCCGGTGTCCTTGAGCTGGCGCAACAGGGTGGCCGAAGTCGGCAACAACTCCCCCAGGGGGCTACTGGCGTTGAATTGCTCGACATGCAGGTACGCCCGGCGATTGCCCCGGGTGATGCTGTACAGGGCCACCAGCGAATGGTCGTTGGGTGCGGCCAGGCGCAGCAACAGATACGCCTGCTGGGCATCGGCGCCATACAGCTTGGCGTTGCCGAACACTTCGTTGGCCCACAGGCTGCTTTCCCCGCAATCCCGGGCCTGGCACCAGAACAACAGCTCGGCGCCCTGCCCCTGCAAGGCTTCGCGGGCGGCGGTAAAGGCTTCGGTCGAGGAATGCTCCGGTGGCAGTTCGTAGGTCACCGAGGTCGCGGTGCCGCGAGCGCCGACCTGACCATCGAAACGCAGCTGACCGCTGATCTTGCGGATCGAGCCCATGGGGTAGATCCGCTCCATCTCGGCCGGCGGACGGTAGTCGACGATCTGTGCGTCGGTCATGCGCGGCACGATGGGCAAGTCATGGCTGCCGGGGACGTCGGCGGCGAACAGCAAGGGGCTGGCACCGGCCAGCAGCAGGACACTGATTGAACGCATGGGGGCTCTCATCGGATCAGCATGGCCTGGGCGCCCTTGATGACGTTGGCGTCATCCATACGCTGCGGAACCAGCAGCCCGCGCTGCACCGCCGGACGCGCCTCGAGGGTCGCCATCCAGCGTTGCAGGGCAATCAGGCCGTCCACCGATACCCCGGACCACTCATGGCCGCGCACCCACGGGAAGGTGGCGATATCGGCAATGCTGTAGTCGCCGGCGAGGAATTCGGCCTCCTGCAACCGCGTGTCGAGCACCTCGTACAGGCGCCGGGTTTCATGCTGGTAACGGTCGATGGCGCCCTGGAGCTTTTCCGGGAAATAGCGGAAGAACACGTTGGCCTGGCCCTGCATCGGGCCGATGCCGCCCATCTGGAACATCAGCCACTGGAGCACCCGCGAACGCCCCTTGGGGTCGCTGGGCAGCAGTTGTCCGGTCAATTCAGCCAGATAGATGAGAATCGCGCCGGACTCGAACACGGCGAAATCGCCGTTGGCGCGGTCGACGATGGCCGGTATCCGGCCGTTGGGGTTGATCTTGAGAAAGCCTGGAGCCTTTTGTTCCTTCTTGTCGAAACTCAGGGCATGCACCGTATAAGGCAGGCCGAGTTCCTCGAGCACGATAGAGACCTTGTGGCCATTCGGGGTCGCTGCGGTGTAGAGATCTATCATGGTTGTCTCCCATTTCAACCCGCCCAGCCTCGACAGTTGCCCGCTGCAAGTCAAGAAACGGCGAAAAACCTATTGAAACAGTCTGCAACAAGGGTGGCGCCGGCCTCGTCGTTCAGGTGCAGGTGATGGCCACCGGGCAGCTGTTCCCGACTGAAGGGTAGCCGCTCCAGCAATTCCGGGTGTTTGGCCAGCATGCCGTCGGCCGCCACCACCAGATGGGCCGGACAGGCCAGGCGCTGCACGAAGGTCATGGCCTGCGCCTCGGTCAGGCGCAATGGCGAAGCCAGGGTCAGACGGCTGTCGCTGCGCCAGGTGTAGCCCCCCGGCACCGGCATCAGGCCGCGCTGCGCGAGCAGCTCGGCGGCTTCGCGGCTGACTGCCACCAGGCCCTTCATCCGCGCTTCGATGGCGCGGTCGAGGGTGCCGTAGACCGGCTTGCGCTTGTCCCGCAGGTCCAACTGGGCCTGCAGGGCCATGCCCATGCGCTCGGCGGCATTCTCCCCCGCGGCGGTCGGCGGGATCACCCCGTCGATCAAGGCCAGGTGGCTCACCCGCTCGGGCAAAGAGCCGGCCAGCACCAGCGACACGATCGCCCCCAGGGAATGCCCGAGCAGGCCGAAGCGCTTCCAGCCCAGTTGCTCGGCGACCTGCAGCACGTCATACACGTAGTCCCAGAGGGCATAACCCGCGCCCAACGGCCGGTGCCCGGAATGACCGTGCCCGGCCATGTCCAGGGCCACGATGCGCAAACCGTGCAGCCTGGGCGCCAGCCGCGCGAAGCTGTTGGCGTTGTCCAGCCAGCCATGCAGGGCGATGACCGGCAAGCCGTCCTCCGGGCCGAACAGATGCGCCGCCAGTTCGATATGCGGCAGGCTCAGACGGACTTCCTCCACCGCGGTGCTCACGCGCAGCTCCGTTCGCTGCGGGCTTCCCAGCGGCTGAAGAGGTTTTTCAACAGGGCCGCGGTGTCCTGCGGTCGCTCCAGCGGGAACATGTGGCCGCCCGGCATGCTCAGGGACTCGCCATGGGGCAGGCGCCCGACACTGCTGGCGTGGTGCTTCATCACCACCCGGCTCTGGCGCCCGCGCACCACCGCCAGCGGCACCTTCAACTGCCGTGGGCGGCCCGGGCTGGTGTGGGGTACGCCACGATAGATGCTGATCTCGGTGGCCGGGTCGAAGCGCAGCCGCAGACGGCCGTCGACCTGATGCAGGCCGTGTTGCAGGTAGGCGTCGAAACACTCGGGGTCGAAACCACGGAACAGGGTCTTGCCGGCAAAGTACTTGCGCGCCGCGTCCAGGTCGCTGAACTCCTCGCGGCGACCCAGGGTCCGGCCGGCGGGGGTCAGGCGGTCGATGAAGCCGAAGCGCTTGGCGGCGCGGATCACCCATTGATCGGCGCGGGTCAGTACCGGCGAATCGAGCATCACCACGCCGCGATACAGCTCGGGGCAACGTAGCGCCGCATGCAGGTGCAGGACCCCGCCGAAGGAATGGCCGACGCCCCACACCGGCTCGGCCTGCTGTTGCAGATGGTGGATCAGCTCGTCCACCAGATTCAGCCAGTTGTCGTCCGCCGGAAAGCGCGGATCGTGGGCATGCTGCTGCAAATGCGCCACCTGATACTCGGGCGCCAGGGCGGCAAACAACTTGCCGTAGGTTCCCGAGGGAAATCCGTTGGCGTGAGCGAAAAACACCTGTTGCGACATACCGGCAAACTCATGAACGAAACGATGGCTGATTGTCCGCATGCCACCAGCCAACGGCAATGACAGTAACGGACAAGAATGATGACACTCCATGTCAGCCTATGGGGATGGCTTCAGCGGGCGGGCGGCATCTGCCCCAGAGGCACCACCGCCATGGTCAGGCGCGAGACACAACTGGCCTTGCCTTCGTCGCTGCAGAGGCGAATGTCCCAGACATGGGTGGTACGTCCGATATGGATCGCCCTGGCCACCGCCGTCACCCGCCCGGAACGCAGGCCGCGCAGGTGGTTGGCGTTGATCTCCAGCCCCACGCAATAGAACTGGCTGGCGTCGATGCACAGGTAACTGGCCATGGAGCCGACCGACTCCGCCAGCACCACCGAGGCACCGCCATGCAGCAGGCCATAGGGCTGATGGGTACGATGGTCGACCACCATGCTGGCGGTCAGCGACTCGTCGTCGAAAGATTCGAAACGGATGTCCAGCACCTCACCGATGGTGTTTTTCTGGATCGCGTTCAGTTGCTCGAGGTTCGGGGTGGTACGCCATAGGCTCATCACTGCATCCTTCTGGGGGGTTATCCGCGCTCAATCCTGCCACAGCACCGCTTCGGAGCGCTCGCTCCACTCTTTGAAGCACTCGCCGTAAGTGGCTTCGATGACATTGCGCTTGATCTTCAGGGTCGGGGTCAGAAAGCCGTTTTCCACTGCCCAACTGTCTTTCACCACCACCAGGCGGTGCAAGCGCTCATGCTTGTCGAGCGCACCGTTGACCTCGTCGAGCAGGCTTTCCAGGCTGGCGTGCAGGCCACCGCGGGCGCCACCGGCGGCGTCCTGCAATCCGGCCGCGGACAATACGCATAGGCCCAGCGGCGCACTCAGGCCGTCGCCGACCACGCACACCTGCTCGATCCGCGAATGCACCGCCAGCCGGTTCTCGATCGGCGCCGGGGCCACGTACTTGCCCTTGCTGGTCTTGAAGATTTCCTTGAGCCGCCCGGTCAGGCGCAGATTGCCGTCGGCGTCCTGCTCGCCCTTGTCGCCGGTACGCAGGAAACCGTCCGGGGTGACGGTTTCCGCGGTTTTCTCCGGGTCCTTGAAGTAGCCGAGCATGGTTGCCCCGCTACGCACCTGGACCTCGCCGGCCTCGTCGATCCGTACCTCGACGTCCGGGCAGGGCCGGCCGATCCAGCCGGGCATGTGCTGGCCGCTGCGGCCGATATGGGAATAACCGCAGCTTTCGGTCATGCCGTACACCTCCAGCACGTCGAGGCCCAGGCGCCGGTACCAGTTCAACAAGGCCTGCGGCACTGGCGCGGCGCCGGACAAGGCGACCCGCAGGGCATCCAGCCCGAGCCCGGCCAGGACCTTGTGCCCGACCCGCTTGCCGATGATGGGCAGGCCCAGGAGGAAATCCAGGCGCTTGGCCGGGACCTTGCCGTACACGCCCATCTGGAACTTGGTCCAGATCCGCGGCACGCCGAATAGCGCCGTGGGCCGCGCCCGCCGCAGGTCGGCGAGAAAGGTGTCCAGGCTCTCGGCGAAGAACACCGTCTGCCCGGTATAGATCGCCGCCAGCTCGACGAACATGCGCTCGGCCACATGGCACAGCGGCAGGTAGGACAGCAGCCGGTCCTGCGGCCCCAGGCCGAACAGGTGGGTGCCTTGCGTCGCCGCGAAGCCCAGGGTGCCGAAGCTGTGCATCACGCCCTTGGGCAGGCCGGTGGTGCCCGAGGTGTAAATGATGGTCGCCAGTTGCTCGGCGGCGGGGTTCGGGTCGTCCTGGATCGGCGAGCACTGCTGCAGCTCGTCCCAGGTGAAATCGAAGCGCCCTTCGGGGCAGAGCGGCAGGCTGATGGTGGGCAGCCCGGGCTTCACCCCGGGCGCCATCGACGGCCAGTCGTCGAGCTTGCCGATGAACGCCAGGACCGACTCGGAATGCTCCAGCACCTGGGCCACCGAATCGGCGCTCAGGTTGGGATACAGCGGCACCGAGACGTGACCGGCCATCCAGATCGCCAGGTCGGCGATGATCCAGTGGGCGCAGTTCTTGGAAATGATCGCGACATGGCTGCCCGGCGGCAGCTCGCGGGCACGCAGCCAGTGGGCGGCGCAGCGGGCCTGGTGGCCGACATCGGCCCAGGTCAGCTCTTCGACCTGGCCACCGCCCAGGGGCTGGACCAGGAAACGTTGGCGGGGATGACGAGCTTCGCGCTCGTAGAACACTTCCAGCGGCAAACGAAAAGCGGCAGACATACGACGCGCTCCTTTGTTTTTGTTCTGATCGTGAAACTAGCCAACCAAGCACTTGCTCGGGCGACTATTCCACGCACAAAGGCACGCCGCAAGTTAAGAAATGTAGCGAAAGACGACCCCGTAGGAGCGAGCGGGCTGCGGTCCGACTTGCCCGCGATGGCCACGCCGCGGAACGTCTGGCGCACCGCGTCATCGTTCATCGCGAGCAATCGAGCGTCGACCGGCTGCTCCTACAGGGCTCAGGGGTTCCGGATGCCGTTGAGGGTCATCAGGCCGGCCAGCGGCCAGTCGCCTTCGAGCTCCGCCAGGCCTGCCGTATGCATCGGCTGGGGGGTGCGCAGATGACCGTGCTGCAGAAAGCCGATCAGGTTGCCCACCAGCGGCTGATGGCTGACCAGCAGCACGTTGTCCGTCGAGTCGTCGAGCTGGGCGACCACCGCCAGCGGATTGCTGTCCGGGGTCAGCCAGGCCACGGTCCGGACTTCCCCTTCGAACCCCAGGGCCTCGCGCACCAGCTTCGCCGTCTGCTGCGCCCGCGCATAAGGGCTGGCGATGATCGCACTGAGCGGCTGGCCGATCAGGTGCGCGGCGCTGCGCAGCGCCTCCTCGCGGCCATGGTCGGTCAGGTTGCGCTCGGCATCGCTGCGCGCATGGGGTTCGGCTTCACCGTGGCGCAGCACCCAGAGCTTCACAGCTTGGGCTCCTCGTCGCGCACCGGATGGGGCGCCGGTGGCACCACGTGCGGCGCTTCGCCTTCAGGGGCCCGCGGGGCCGGCCAGTCGGCGAACGGCCAAGGTTTCTGGTCGGTGTGGAAACTGCCGAAACGCCCGATCTGCGCCAGGAACTGGCTCAGGCTGTCGCCGAAGTTCATCAGGCTGGCACTCGGCGAGCCGTAGATCAGCCGGTAGATCAGTTGCACCAGCACCAGCGCGCCGAGGATGAATTGCGCCACTTGCCAGACCAGCACGAACACCAGCATCCACAACACCCGCAGCAGGATGGATTCGTACTTGGCTTCGGAATTCGTATCGTTCATGTCTCGCTCCTGTCCTGCTCAGTTGAAACCACTGGTGGAGATAAAGTCGACGTCGGTTTTCGGCTCGCCGCGCATCAGCAGCTCGATGACCTGGTTCAGCGTGCGCCCCTCAAACAGAATGGCATGCAACCCGGCCACCAGCGGCATATATACGCCCACTTCCTGTGCCTTGACCTTGAGCACCTTGAGGGTGTTCACGCCCTCGGCCACTTCGCCGAGGCGATCCACCGCCTCCGCCAGGCTCAGGCCCTGCCCCAGGGCGAAACCGACCTGATAGTTGCGGCTCTTGGGCGACGAGCAGGTGACAATCAGGTCGCCCACTCCCGCCAGGCCAAGAAAGGTCATGGGGTTGGCGCCCTGGCTGACAGCGAAACGGGTCATTTCCGCCAGGGCCCGGGTAATCAGCATGCTTTTGGTATTTTCCCCCATGCCCAGCGCCACCGCCATGCCGGCGATGATCGCGTAGACGTTCTTCAACGCCCCGCCCAGCTCGACGCCAAAGCGGTCGGCACTGGCATAGACGCGGAAGGTACGGCCATGCAGGGCCGCCTGGACCCGCTGGCAGAGTTCTTCGTCTTCGCTGGCGATCACGGTAGCGGTCAGGGCGTGCTCGGCCACTTCGCGGGCCAGGTTCGGCCCGGACAGCACGCCGATCCGCGCTTGCGGGGCGATGTCTTCGAGGATTTCGCTCATCAGCTTGAAGGTCTGCGCCTCGATGCCCTTGGTCAGGCTGACCAGCAGCTTGCCGGCGAGCAGCTGCGCATGGGGCGCCAGCACCGCGCGCAAGGCGCTGGAGGGCAAGGCGACGAAACACAGGTCACTGTCGTTCAGGGTGGCCAGCAGATCGGTCACCGGCTCCACCGCCGGATGAATCTTGATGCCTTTGAGGTAACGCGGATTCTCGCGCTGGGTGCGAATGGCCTCCGCCTGCTCCGGGTCGCGCATCCACTGCCGCACCCGATGACCGTTCTCGGCCAGCAGATTGGCCACGGCGGTACCAAAACTCCCGCCTCCCAGGACCGCAATAGGGCGCTGTTCAGTCATATGCAATCCGTCAATCCATACAGTGGCGATGGCGGCATTATACGGGGCGGCCCTGCGGCGGCCAGCCCCGTGAACAATTAGGCACAAATGCCGGGAAAACGCCGGCCCTGACATGGATTGTCGGGGTTATCGACTGGAAAACCCGAGCATCTCGGTTAACATGCGCGGCTATCCACCGTTATCAAGGCTGTGCCGTGTACCCTGGCCCTCCCCTCCCCCGTTCATCGCTGTTGCTGGCGCTGCTTTGCAGCACCCCGGTGTTGGCCGACGACCTGTTCCTGGACAGCCAGCCGCTGCCGGAAATCCTCACCGCCACCCGTCTGAAACAGTCTCCCGCGGCGGTGCCCGGCAGCATGACCGTGCTCGACAGCGAACTGATCAACGCCAGCGGCGCCCGGGACATCAGCGAGCTGCTGCGCCTGGTGCCGGGGATGATGGTCGGCAATATCAGCGGCAACCAGGCGGCGGTGAACTATCACGGCACCAATGCCAGCGAAGCGCGGCGCATGCAGGTGCTGATCGACGGGCGCTCGGTGTACCGGGCGGGCCTGGCCACCGTGGACTGGAGCGACATTCCGGTGGCCATGGAGGACATCGAGCGCATCGAGGTGTTCCGCGGCCCCAACACCGTCAGCTATGGCGCCAACGCGCTGATGGCGGTGGTCAACATCATCACCCGCGCGCCCGCCAACAGCCACGGCACACGGCTCAAGGTCACCCGCGGCCAGCGCGGTATCAGCGACTGGTACGCCAGCCAGGGCACCGGCTGGGACACCGGCGACCTGCGCCTCTCGCTGTCCGGGCAGGAGGACGATGGCTTCGACAGCGACCGCAATGGCGCCGACTACCGCGACAGCCGGCGCTTGAACCGCTTCAGCCTGTCGGTGAGCCAGATGCTCGATGAGCGGCAGAGCATCGACTGGCAGCTCAGCGCCAAGGAAGGCAGCAACCAGCGTCCTTATACCTACCGGCCCGTGTTCTCCGGGATTACCTCGGCCGGCTACAACTCCGACGTGATTGCCAAGGACTATGCCGGCTCGCTGCGCTGGAACCTCGATATCGACCCGGGCCACAGCCTTTATATACAGGGCTCGGCCCAGCATTGGGACCGCCAGCAGAACTGGCGCGCCTGCGACGCCGAGGTGTCGTTCAGCCCGGAACTGACCCGCCTCTGGCAGCTCAACCCGAACTACACCGAACTGCTGGCCCGGCACATGGAAAGCTTCACCGGCTCTGGCGCCCCTCCCGGCACGGCCACCGAACAGGCGCTGGCGAACCAGGTGCTGGCGCAATGGAAAGGCGGCGCCAAGCGCACGGTCTGCGGCGACATCGACCAGAGCGCCCGCGAATCGCGCTACGACCTCGAATTGCAGGACACCCTGAGCCTGTCCGACAGCGTGCGCCTGGTCAGCGGCCTGAACTACCGCTACGACCGCGCCGACTCGCAGACCTATTTCAACGGCACCCTCGACGACAACACCTGGCGGGCCTTCGGCCAGCTGGAGTGGCGCGCCAGCGAGCACTGGCTGCTGCAGGGCGGCGCCATGTTCGAGGATTCGCAGCTGAGCGGCAGCTCGCTGACCCCGCGCCTGGCGGTCAACTACCTGATCAACCCGCGCCACGGCCTGCGGGCCGTGTATTCGGAAGCGATCCGCTCGCCGGACATGTTCGAGAACAACGTCAACTGGAGCTACCGGGTCACCAATCTGAACCCGACCGCCTACGGGCAATCCAGCGCCCAGTATTTCGTCAAGACCCGCGGCCCCGGCAACCTCGAGCAGGAACGCATGCGCTCCCGGGAACTGGGCTACAACGGCTTCTTCGCCGACATCGGCCTGAGCCTCGACGTGAAGCTGTTCTACGACGAAATCAACGGAATGATCAGCGAGCCGCTGCGCAACAACCAGTACATCGCCAGCAACAGCAACACCTCCCGTTTCGCCGGCAGCGAAACCCAGCTGGACTGGCGCCTGAACCCGGCGGACCGGCTGCGCCTGACCTACGCCTACGTGGACGCCGAGGCCAGCAACCCGCTGGATCAGCAACTGACCGCGCGCCACAGCGGCTCGGCCGGCTGGTTGCGCGACTGGGGCCGGGGCTGGTCCAGCGCGCTCTTCTATTATGGTGACAGCCTGCTCAACGGTTACCGCTTCGAGCGCGTCGATACCCGTATCGCCAAGCGCACTCCCCTGGGCAAGGGCAGCCTGGAGCTGGCGGGTGTCCTCCAGCAGCGACTCGACGATGAGCCCACTACCTTTGTCGACAATAATTACGACTCGCGCCACGTCCTCTACGTCAGTGCGGAGTTGACGTTCTAGCATGCGCCGCTCCTGGGTTCGCCTGCTGCTGTTCTGTTGCCTCTGGGGAGCCTTCCCCAGCTGGGCGGCGCAGGTATTGCTGACTGGCGCCGAAGACAGCCCCGGGGTGCAGGCCTTTGCCCAGGCCCTGGCGCGCCAGCGACCACAGGACGAGGTGCGCTTCGAAGCCCTGGCCACGCTACCCGCCCCCGGTCAATTGGCCGTGGGCACCCGCTTGATCCTGCTCGACGCCGCCAGCCTGGAGTGGCGCCAGCAGGACGCCCAGGGCCCGGCCACCCTGGTGCTGCGCATCGGCCGCATCCAGGCGCAACAGCGCCTGGGGGCAGCAGTCCCGCCCCGGCTCAGCCTGCTGTGGAGCGATCCGCCGCCGGATCGACAATTGCAATTGATCCGCAAGATCCTGCCCCAGGCCCGTCGGATCGGCGTGCTCTATGGCGCCGACAGCGAGTTCCTGCTCAAGGAACTGCACCAGGCCGCCGAGCCCCTGGGGCTGGAAATAATCGCCGAGCGCTGGGACGACACCAACGACAGCCGTCCGCTGCAAAACCTGCTAAAAAACAGCGACGTCCTGCTGGGGCTGGACGACCCACGGCTGTACAACCCGAAAACCGCGAAGAATCTGCTGCTGAGCAGCTATGCCCGGCAACTGGCGCTGATCGGCCCGAATGCCGGCTTCGTCAAGGCCGGCAGCCTGGCCAGCACCTATAGCGACCAGGAAGACTGGCTGCACGTGCTCGACGACTTGCTCGATCGGCCGCCGGCCCACTGGCCGCGGACCCTGTATCCGCAACCGTTCAAGGTGCTGAGCAACCCGCAAGTGGCACGCTCCCTGGGTGTCGAACCGATTGACGAACAAAGGGTGGCGACCCAGCTGGCCGAAGGAGAAAAACGCCCATGACCTTCCGACGCCGTTGGGACATCAGTACTCGCACCCAGATCATCTGTCTCGGCCCGGCCCTGTTGCTGACCCTGCTGCTGATCAGCTTCTTTACCTTCGTGCGGATCCAGGACCTGCGCCAGGAGCTGAACCACACCGGCCAGTTGATCGCCAACCAGCTGGCGCCGGCTACCGAGTACGGGGTGATTTCCGGCAACAGCGAAGGCCTGGAAAGCCTGCTCAAGGCCACCCTGTCCACGCCCCATGTGCGCTTTCTCGAAGTCCAGGACAGCCGCAACCACATTCTGGTGTACGTCGAGCAGCCTTCGGAAACCCACAACCGCTCGCAGCAGGTGGAAGTGTTCCAGGCCCCGGTGCGCCTGCAACGCATCCAGCTCAGCAACGATTTCTTCCAGGACGACCCGGGCGCCAGGGCTACCCCCAACGCGGATTACCTGGGGCGGGTGATCGTCGGCATGTCCAACGACGCCTTCAGCCAGCGCCAACAGGAGATTCTGTTCAAGGCCGGCATCCTGGCGCTGTTCGCCCTGCTGTTCACCTTCCTCCTGGCCCGACGCCTGGCGGCCAGCCTGTCGCAACCGATCAGCGCCATGGGCAACGCAGTCAAGGCCATTCAACAGGGTGACTTCAAGACCCCGCTGCCGATCGTCGACGACGCCGAGCTGGGCGACCTGTCGCGGCATATCAACAACCTGGCCGCCGGCCTCGAACAGGCCAGCCGCGAGCAGCACCAGGCCATGGCCCAGTTGATCCAGACCCGCGAAGAAGCGGAACGGGCCAACAATGCCAAGTCGGACTTTCTGGCGATGATGAGCCATGAGCTGCGCACCCCCATGAACGGCGTGCTGGGCATGCTGCAACTGCTCGAAACCACCGACATGACCGATGAGCAGAGCGAGTACGCGGCGCTGGCCTCCGAGTCCACCGAGCACCTGCTCAAGGTGATCAACGACATTCTCGACTTCTCGCGGATCGAACGTTCGGCCCTGGAGCTGGAACATATCCCGTTCAACCTTACCGACCTGATCGGCAGTTCGGCCCAGGCCTTCCAGCACAGCGCCGTGCAGCGCGGGCTGGACCTGCAGCTGCGGCTGGCGCCCGGCATGGAGTCGCTGCAAGTCAAAGGCGACCCGACGCGCATCCGGCAGATCCTGGTGAACCTGATCGGCAATGCCCTGAAGTTCACCGATCACGGCAGCATCACCGTCGAGGCGCAGTGGCAAGCCCTGGATCACGAACTGCTGTGGTTCACCTGCACCGTGCGCGACAGCGGGATCGGCATCAGCCCCGAAAGCCTGGAACTGATGTTCAACGCCTTCCAGCAGGCCGACAGTTCGATTTCCCGGCGTTATGGCGGCACAGGCCTGGGGCTGCCGATCGCCCGCACCCTGGCCGAACGCATGGGCGGCACCCTGCGCGCCCAGAGCGAGGAAGGCCGTGGCTCGGTGTTCACCCTGGAGATCCCGCTGGCGCTCTATCAGCAGAGCCTGCCGGTGCTGGCGCCACGGGTCAGCACCGGGCACACCCACGGCGACGGTCGCAATGTACTGCTGGTGGAGGACAACCCGGTCAACCAGACCGTGATCCAGGCCATGCTGCGCAGCCTGGGCTTCTCGGTCAGCATCGCCACTGACGGCGCTCAGGCCGTGCGCAGCGCCGAAAGCCTGATCTTCGAGGCGATCCTGATGGATTGCCGGCTGCCGCTGATCGACGGTTACGAGGCCACCCGACAGATCCGCCAACTGCCCGGATGCTCCGATCTGCCGATCATCGCCCTGACCGCCAACGCCTTGCAGGGCGACCGCGAAGCGTGCCTGGCGGCGGGCATGAACGACTACCTGGCCAAGCCATTCAAGCGCACCGATCTGCAGCAAATTCTCCAGCGCTGGGTGCAGTAGCGGCCATTTATCGACCATCTGCGACTGGCGTGAAGGGCGAAAGTGCGGCAGTCTTAGGCACCCGAACAAGCCTCAAAAGGGGCTTGAATAAAAATTTCAGTGCACAAGTGTACATTCATGTCCTTGGTGCTGTGACTTTCACCACAACGCAATAGTCTATGAGTAGGCTGCCGGCTCGAGGCATGAACGCTTCGATCGGCCGGGAAGATTTGCCCCACCCTGCCGCATGGGACTATTGAGGAGCTCGCATGACCAAACAAAACGCCTTTACTCGGGAAGATCTGCTGCGCTGCAGTCGCGGTGAGCTGTTCGGCCCAGGTAACGCGCAACAGCCCTCCCCGAACATGCTGATGGTGGATCGCATCACTCATATCAGCCAAGAGGGTGGCAAGTACGGCAAAGGTGAATTGGTCGCCGAGCTGGATATCACCCCAGACCTGTGGTTCTTCGCCTGCCACTTCGAGGGCGATCCGGTGATGCCGGGCTGCCTGGGCCTCGATGCCATGTGGCAACTGGTCGGCTTCTTCCTGGGCTGGCAAGGCCTGCCGGGTCGCGGTCGCGCCCTGGGTTCGGGCGAAGTGAAGTTCTTTGGTCAGGTCCTGCCTACCGCCCAGAAAGTTACCTATAACATTCATATCAAGCGCGTCCTGAAGGGCAAGCTGAACATGGCCATCGCCGATGGTTCGGTCAGCGTCGACGGCCGCGAAATCTATACCGCCGAAGGCCTCCGGGTCGGCGTGTTCACCTCCACTGACAACTTCTAAGGGTTATCCGCATGCGCCGCGTCGTTATCACTGGTCTGGGCATTGTTTCGTGCCTGGGCAATGACAAAGAGACCGTCTCCGCTAACCTGCGTGCAAGCCGCCCTGGCATCCGCTTCAACCCGGAATATGCCGAAATGGGTCTGCGTAGCCAGGTTTCCGGCTCCATCGACCTCAACCTTGAAGAGCTGATCGATCGCAAGATCTATCGCTTCGTCGGCCACGCGGCGGCTTACGCCTACCTGGCCATGAAAGACGCCATCGCCGACTCCGGCCTGACTTATATGTGGTGGAGGTGGTGCTCATATTGTTTTGGATTTAGTGCTATAGCAAAAAAGGGTATT
>NZ_JBNNVU010000034.1:0-57082 GCF_050280705.1 Pseudomonas sp. NPDC089530
CCTCGACAAGAACCTCGTCGAGGCCCTGGCCGACCCGCTGGTGCACTTGGTGCGCAACGCTGTCGACCACGGTATCGAGTCGCCGGAAGAGCGCGAAGAGTCGGGCAAGGCCCGTAGTGGCAAGGTGGTGCTGGCGGCCGAGCAGGAGGGCGACCACATCCTGTTGTCGATCTCCGACGACGGCAAGGGCATGGACCCGAACGTCCTGCGCGCCATCGCGGTCAAGCGCGGGGTGATGGACAAGGATGCCGCCGATCGCCTGAGCGACACCGAGTGCTACAACCTGATCTTCGCCCCGGGCTTCTCGACCAAGACCGAGATCTCCGACGTGTCCGGCCGCGGCGTGGGCATGGACGTGGTGAAGACCAAGATTTCCCAGCTCAACGGTTCGATCAACATCTACTCGACCAAGGGCCAGGGCTCGAAGATCGTCATCAAGGTGCCGTTGACCCTGGCGATCATGCCGACCCTGATGGTGATGCTGGGTAACCAGGCGTTCGCCTTCCCGCTGGTCAACGTCAACGAGATCTTCCACCTGGACCTGTCGCGCACCAACGTGGTCGACGGCCAGGAAGTGGTGATCGTGCGCGACAAGGCGCTGCCACTGTTCTACCTCAAGCGCTGGCTGGTCAGTTCCGCCGCTCACGAAGAGCAGCGTGAAGGCCACGTGGTGATCCTTTCGGTGGGCACCCAGCGGATCGGCTTCGTCGTCGATCAACTGGTCGGCCAGGAAGAAGTCGTCATCAAGCCATTGGGCAAGATGCTCCAGGGGACTCCTGGCATGTCCGGCGCCACCATTACCGGTGACGGCCGCATCGCCCTGATTCTCGATGTCCCGAGCATGCTCAAGCGTTACGCCGCACGGCGTATTTGAATACCGGAGGGGCGGGGCCATTTGCCTTGCCCCGCCTAACGGAGTGTTTATGGCAGTCAAAGTCCTGGTGGTGGACGATTCGGGTTTTTTCCGCCGCCGCGTCTCGGAAATTCTTTCAGCGGATATCAATATCCAGGTCGTCGGTACCGCGACCAACGGTAAAGAGGCGATCGATCAGGCCCTGGCGCTCAAGCCGGACGTGATCACCATGGACTACGAGATGCCGATGATGGATGGCATCACGGCTGTGCGGCACATCATGCAGCGCTGTCCGACGCCGGTATTGATGTTCTCCTCGCTGACCCATGAAGGCGCCCGGGTGACCCTGGATGCGCTGGACGCCGGCGCGGTGGATTTCCTGCCGAAGAATTTCGAAGACATCTCGCGCAATCCCGAGAAGGTCAAGCAACTGCTGTGCGAGAAGGTCCACAGCATCTCGCGCAGCAACCGTCGCTTCAGCAGCTACAGCGCCCCGGCGCCACAACCGGCGGCGGCGCCTGCGCCTGCGCCGTCGAGCACCAGCAGTTTCAGCAGCCCGGTTCCGGCCCGTCCGGCCCCGGCGCCAGCGCCTGCGCGCACCTCGGCCGCCAGCTCGTCGGCGGCGCCCAAGCGCAAGGCCTACAAGCTGGTGGCCATCGGTACTTCCACCGGTGGTCCGGTGGCGCTGCAGCGGGTACTGACCCAACTGCCGGCCAACTTCCCGGCGCCGATCGTGCTGATCCAGCACATGCCGGCGGCCTTCACCAAGGCCTTTGCCGAGCGTCTGGACAAGCTCTGCCGGATCAGCGTCAAGGAAGCCGAGGATGGCGACATCCTGCGTCCTGGCCTGGCGTTGCTGGCACCGGGCGGCAAGCAGATGATGATCGACGGCCGTGGCGCGGTGAAAATCCTGCCGGGCGACGAGCGTCTCAACTACAAGCCGTGCGTGGACATCACCTTCGGTTCGGCGGCCAAGTCCTACGGCGACAAAGTTCTGGCGGTGGTCCTCACCGGCATGGGCGCCGACGGCCGCGAGGGCGCGCGCCTGCTCAAACAGGGCGGTAGCGCGGTCTGGGCCCAGGACGAGGCGAGCTGCGTGATCTACGGCATGCCGATGGCGATCGTCAAGGCGGAGCTGGCGGATGCGGTGTACAGCCTGGACGACATCGGCAAGCATCTGGTCGAGGCGTGTCTCTGATGGATGTTCTAAGCCTCATCGGCATCATCATGGCGTTCGTCGCCATCATCGGTGGCAACTACCTGGAAGGCGGTCATCTGTCGGCCCTGGCCAATGGCCCGGCGGCGCTGATCGTGCTGGGCGGGACCATCGGTGCGGCGCTGCTGCAGTCGCCGTTGAGCGCCTTCAAGCGCGCCATGCAGATTCTCGGCTGGATCCTGTTTCCGCCGCGGGTCGACCTGGCCGGCGGCATCGACCGCGTCGTCAACTGGAGCCTGACCGCCCGCAAGGAAGGTCTGCTGGGCCTGGAAGGCGTGGCGGATGCCGAGCCGGACACCTACTCGCGCAAGGGCCTGCAACTGCTGGTGGACGGCGCTGAGCCGGAGTCCATCCGCAGCATCCTGGAAGTGGATTTCTACACCCAGGAAAGCCGTGACATCGAAGCGGCGAAAGTCTTTGAAAGCATGGGCGGCTATGCGCCGACCATCGGGATCATCGGTGCGGTCATGGGCCTGATCCACGTGATGGGTAACCTGGCCGACCCGTCGCAATTGGGCAGCGGTATCGCCGTGGCCTTCGTGGCGACCATCTACGGTGTGGCCAGCGCCAACCTGGTGCTGCTGCCGATCGCCGCCAAGCTCAAGTCCATAGCCTTGCGGCAGTCGCGTTATCGCGAAATGTTGCTTGAAGGAATCCTGTCGATTGCCGAAGGTGAAAACCCTCGCTCCATCGAGTTGAAGCTGCAAGGCTTCATGGACTAAGGGAATAGCCATGGCACGTCGTCGCCAGCACGAAGAACACGTCAACCATGAGCGTTGGCTGGTGTCCTACGCGGATTTCATCACCTTGCTGTTCGCGTTTTTCGTGGTCATGTACTCGATCTCCTCGATCAACGAGGGCAAGTACAAGGTCATTTCCGAAGCGCTGATCGGTGTGTTCACCGACTCGGACCGCGCCCTCAAGCCGATTCCCATCGGCGAAGAGCGCCCCAAGACCGTGACCCCGGCCAAGCCGCTGGTCAAGGACAGCGAGCAGACCGATGCCGGCATCGCCGGCGCCAGCGACCCGCTGAAAAGCATCGCCGACGACATCAGCGCCGCCTTCGGCGACCTGATCAGTTCCAACCAGATGACGGTGCGCGGCAACGAGCTGTGGGTCGAGATCGAACTCAACTCCAGCCTGCTGTTCGGCAGCGGCGATGCCATGCCCAGCGACCTGGCGTTCAACATCATCGACAAGGTGGCGGGGATCCTCAAGCCCTTCGACAACCCGATTCACGTCGAAGGCTTCACCGATAACCAGCCGATCCAGACCGCGCAGTACCCGACCAACTGGGAGCTGTCGTCGGCCCGCTCGGCGAGCATCGTGCGGATGATGGCGATGCAGGGGGTCAACCCGGCGCGCATGGCGTCGGTCGGCTACGGCGAGTTCCAGCCGGTAGCCAATAACGCGACGGCCGACGGTCGTGCCCGCAATCGTCGGGTAGTGCTGGTGGTATCGCGCAATCTCGATGTACGCCGCAGCCTGACGGGCACCGGCAGCGCCCACGCGACGCCGGATGCGGCCTTGAAGCGGGCTGGCACACAAACTGCACCAACCCCCCTCAAGACGCCGGGACGCGAGAGTGCCGTCAATTCTCCGTCACCGACTTTATAACTGGGTGCTATGTCTCGGTCGGCCCCTGCCGGCCGGGAGGAACGATCTGAATGAGAGTCTGGGCAGTTGCCAATCAAAAGGGTGGTGTCGGTAAGACCACCAGTTCCATCGCTTTGGCCGGTTTGCTGGCCGAGGCGGGCAAGCGCGTGGTCGTGGTCGATCTCGACCCCCACGGCTCCATGACCAGCTATTTCGGCTATGACCCCGACAGCCTGGAACACAGCAACTACGACCTGTTCCTGCACAAGGGCAGCGTGCCCGAGGGCTTGCCCGGGCAGTTGCTGCTGTCGACCAGCGACGAACGTATTTCCCTGCTGCCATCGAGCACCGCGCTGGCGACCCTGGAACGCCAGTCGCCGGGCCAGAGCGGCCTGGGCCTGGTGATCGCCAAGAGCCTGGCGCAGTTGTGGCAGGATTTCGACTATGCGGTGATCGACAGCCCGCCCTTGCTCGGCGTGCTGATGGTCAATGCCCTGGCGGCGAGCCAGCAACTGGTGATCCCGGTGCAGACCGAGCACCTGGCGGTCAAAGGCCTGGAGCGCATGGTCAATACCTTGGCGATGATCAACCGCTCGCGCAAACAGGCGTTGCCGTTCAGCATCGTGCCGACCCTGTTCGACCGCCGCACCCAGGCCTCCCTGGGCACCTTGCGGGTGCTGCGGGACAAGTTCCCGGATGAGATCTGGCAGGGTTATATCCCGGTCGACACGCGCTTGCGCGACGCCAGCCGGGCGGGGCTGACGCCTTCGCAGTTCGATGGCAAGAGCCGCGGCGTACTGGCCTATCGCGCCTTGCTCAAGCATTTGCTGGCCCAGCAACTTGTTCCGCAGGTGGCTTGACGTGCCGGATCATTCAAGTCTGTCGTCGATCTGGCCGATAAACCCTACAGGTCACTGTGCTGGGTTTTATCCGTGGGCATCCTCATGAACCGTCCTCTCGACATCAAGTCCCGGCCGCAGCTGGCGCTGCAGTCCTACCTGGACGCGTTGCTGCAGGATGCCACCGAAGAAGAATATGCGGTTGCCGAGGCGCAGCCGGACATTCAGCTCCAGATTCAGGCTGAAGCTCAGGCCGTGGTGGCCGAGGTCGTCGCCGCGACCGAGGTCCTGGATGAGTTCCAGGCCGCGGTGCTCGAAGAGCAGGCGCGCGATGCCCAGGCCCAGCGACCCGCGCCTGAACCGGCGGTTGTCGCGTCACCGGCCCGCGCCGAAGAACCTGTGGTCGCTCCTGTGCTGGAGGCGCCCGCACCGTTGCCGTCTACGCTGTCGACCGTTGCGCCCTTGCTGCAAGGCCTGGTCGAGCCGGTGGTCGAAGTGCATCGGCCACCGAGCAGCACGCCACCGCCAGTGGTGGGGGACGACCGGCCGAGCTGGGCTGCGGAGCCTTTCGAGTGCCTGCTGTTCGATGTCGCCGGGTTGACCCTGGCGGTGCCGCTGGTCTGCCTGGGCTCGATCTACTCCCTGGCGGGGCAGGAATTGACACCGCTGTTCGGCCAGCCGGAATGGTTCCTCGGGATCCTGCCGAGCCAGGCCGGCAACCTGAAAGTGCTGGATACCGCGCGCTGGGTGATGCCGGACCGCTATCGCGACGATTTCCGCCAGGGGCTGCAATACGTGATCTCGGTCCAGGGCTACGAGTGGGGGCTGGCAGTGCATCAGGTCAGCCGCTCGTTGCGCCTGGACCCGAACGAAATCAAATGGCGCAGCCACCGTGGCCAGCGGCCATGGCTGGCGGGCACGGTGATCGAACACATGTGCGCGCTGCTGGACGTTTCCGAACTGGCCGAGCTGATCGCCAGCGGCGGGGCGAAACACATGGCGATCAGCAAGCCGGCGCCCAAGCCGGTATAGACCAACAACAGGTCGCGCCGCGGGCGCGATCCGATAGAACACACACCGTCAGCAACGGTTTTTTGAGGGGTCAGGGGTATGAATAAGTCGTCGTCTGCACAGGGTTCTGAAGATCCGATCCTGCAATGGGTAACGTTCAAGCTGGATAACGAGTCCTACGGTATCAACGTGATGCGCGTGCAGGAAGTGTTGCGTTACACCGAGATCGCACCGGTGCCGGGTGCCCCGAGCTATGTGCTGGGCATCATCAACCTGCGCGGCAACGTGGTGACCGTGATCGACACCCGCCAGCGTTTCGGCCTGGTGCCGACCGAGGTCAACGACAACACCCGTATCGTGATCATCGAAGCCGACAAGCAAGTGGTCGGGATCATGGTCGACAGCGTGGCGGAAGTGGTTTACCTGCGTCAGTCGGAAGTCGAGACCGCGCCGAACGTCGGCAACGAAGAATCGGCCAAGTTCATCCAGGGCGTCTGCAACAAGAACGGCGAGCTGCTGATTCTGGTTGAGCTGGACAAGATGATGAGCGAGGAAGAGTGGTCGGAACTGGAGAGTATCTGATTGATTCTCGAGGTTGCGGTAATTGTCCTGGCTATCCTCTGGGTAGCCACTCTGGCGCTGTTTTTGTCGTACACCCGTAAGCAGCGGCAGGTTGCCGAGCAGCAGGCCCGGAACGATGCGTTGCGCGATCAGCGCATCAAGGACCTGGCCAAGCGCGTCGATGACTACCAGAACGGTACGGTGCGCATGGGCGAAGACCTGCACGAGCTGCGCTCGGTGGTCGGCCCGCTGCCGGACAAGCTGGCCCAGCTGGAACAGCGCGATCCGTCGAGCCTGTCCTTCGCCCAGGCCGCGCGCCTGGTGGGCATGGGCGCCAGCGTCGACGAACTCACTCAGTCCTGCGGCCTGACCCAGGCCGAGGCCGAGTTGATGAGCAAGTTGCACAAAAGCTGAAGTCCCCCTGTAGCCGCGGCCTGTGGCAGCGGCTACAGATCAGTAATCATCCCCGCTTAGCGTCACATCCTTCTCCAGCACCGCTGCCTGCGGTTCATGCCCGGCCGGGAACTTGCCCTTCAGGTTCCAGGCGAAGGCGATGATTTCGGCGATGGTCAGGTACAACGCTTCGGGAATGCTGTCGCCCAGTTCCAGGCGCGCCAGCAGCTTCACCAGCTCGGCGTTTTCATAGATCGGTACTTCACTGTCCCGGGCGATTTTCAGGATGGCTTCGGCCAGTTCGTCGTCGCCCTTGGCGGTCAACGTAGGGGCGTGCTGGCCGTCGTACTTGAGGGCGATGGCCTGGCGTGGCGGGTTGGAATGGTTCATGCGGTTTCGTCGACCCAGCGTTGTTCCAGTCGGGTTTTCGGGCCTTGCGGCGGGGTGCCGAGATGGCAATCCAGGTCGCCGACATCCAGGCCGCAGGAGAGCAGCCGTTCACGCAGGCTGCCCAGGTGGTTTTCGATCAGGTTGGCGGTAAATGGTCGCTGCGCCCAGAGCTGGCTGGACAGGCGGCCCTTGAGCAACTGCGCCTGCACTTGCAGCGGGCCCAGCGGCTCGAGGTCGAACGCCAGTTCGACGCGCCACAGCTGCTGTTTCGGTTCGCGTTCCTCGCGCTTTTCCTCGGGCGCCTGCTCCGCCGGGTCCTCGCGCTGGAGCTTGACCTGCAAGGGCACGACGTCCTGCATCGTGCGCATGGGAATCTCCAGCTGCCAGGTGGTCAGCAGCCGTCCGTCGTCGGTCAGGCCGCTCTGTTCCAGGCTCGCCAGCTGATGGCTCTGCAGGCGTGAGACGGCCGCCGCCGCCAGGCGCAGCAGGTGTTCCAGATCGCCTTCCGCTTCCAGGCTTTGCAGCAGTCGCGAGGGCAGGGGGAAGCCGCCGGGCTGGGGCTTGGCGCTGACCTGGCCAAGGGTGCCCAGGGCGCTGCGGACAAAACTCGGCAGCACCTGGGCCAGGGTATTGGCGGCAACGATGGCGTTGAGGTTGGTGCTGGCCGGCAGGCTAGGGGTCAGTTGGGCGATCAGGCGCAGCAGGTTGCCCTTCAGGTCACCGCTCGGGGCCGGGCCGTCGCCGGCCAGCAGCCGCGATTCGAGAAAGGCGCCGCTGTTGCCCAGGGCCTGGGCCAGCGCCTTGGGGTTGCTCAGTTGCTGGAGGTCGGGCAAGCCGACCAGCAGCTTGTCCACCGCGACGCGCAGTTCGCTGGACGTGGCGTCGGACGGCGGCAGGTTCTGCAGCGCGTTGATCAGGCCGCTCAGCGAGGCCTGGCGGCTTTGCTGGGCGGCCAGTTGCTGGGCGACCGCCAGCTGTTCCTGGCGCCCGCTCAGCGGTACGAAGTTCAAGGTTTGCGAGCCCTGCACCAGGGCGCTCAACAGGCTGCCGATGCGCAAGGGTTGCAGGCTGTCGATGCTCAGGGTGCTGCCGCTCAGGGCGGTGTTGAGCAGGCTCACCAGCGAGCGATAGACCGCTGGTTGTCCGGCTGCCTGAGGTTGCAACTGGGTGGTCAGCACCTTGCCTTGCAGCAGGGTGCCGACCGGCAGTTGCGCGGTGTCGATCCGGGTCAGGGTGGCGACGCTGGCGGCGAGGGCCTGCTGCACGGTGATGACCAGGCTGCTGGCCGAGGGTTGGGTCACCAGCAGGCTGGTGCCCTGGGGCAGCGGCTGGCTGCTGGTGGCCTGGAGCGTGGTCTGCCGGCCGCTGTCGAGGGTGACCTTGAGCAGCAGCTGGAATGTCTGGTCCGCCTGCTTGAGCGACAGCACCTCGGCCTTGGCCGACTGACCCGTGGCGATCAACCCTTCCAGCGGCTGCAACAGTTTGAGCAGCTCGCCGCTGACCGGCAGCGCGCGCACGGTTCCCGGCATCAGCTGCGGCAGCGGGGGGAGGGTGATTTCGCCTGTCATCTGGACACAACCTGTGGAGAAATAGCCCTCTTGAGAGTAGGGCATCGCATGTATAATGCCGCCCGTCTTCGGGGGGCGTGGCGAAAACATCGCAAAAGTTTGACGCAGCTCTCTGGAACAGGCCGCCGATGCGTTTATTCTGCATCTCTTTAACGGCTGCTTCACTGCCGACTTGAACCGTAAAGGCCCGCGATCATTTGACCAGTCCCCTTCTAGAAGCCGTAGCGCTCGCCTGTGAGCGAGACCTGCGGCTGCTCTTCGAAAAGCTCGAACTGCGTCTGGCCAGCGGCGACATGTTGCAGATCAGCGGCCCCAACGGCAGCGGCAAGACCAGCCTGTTGCGCCTGCTGGCCGGGTTGATGCAGCCGACCAGCGGCCAGGTGCTGCTCAACGGCCAGCCGCTCAACGCCCAGCGTACGGAGCTGGCGCGCAACCTGTTGTGGATCGGCCATGCGGCGGGGATCAAGGACCTGCTGACCCCCGAGGAAAACCTCAGCTGGCTCTGCGCCCTGCATCAGCCTGCCGAACACGACGCGATCTGGCGGGCCCTGGCGGCGGTCGGCTTGCGCGGTTTCGAGGATGTGCCCTGCCACACCCTGTCCGCCGGCCAGCAGCGCCGGGTGGCGCTGGCCCGTCTGTACCTCGACAGCCCGCCGCTGTGGATCCTCGACGAACCCTTCACCGCCCTGGACAAACAGGGTGTGGCGCAACTGGAAGAACACCTGGCCGGCCACTGCGAGCGTGGCGGCATGGTGGTCCTCACCACCCACCACAGCCTCTGCCGCATGCCGTCCGGTTATCGCAACATCGACCTGGGGCATTGGGCCGTATGAGAGTGTTCGGACTGCTGGTCGCCCGCGAATCCCGGCTGCTGTTCCGCCGTCCCGCCGAGCTGGCCAACCCGCTGGTGTTCTTCGCCATCGTTGTCGCACTGTTCCCGTTGGCGGTGGGACCTGAGACACAATTGTTGCAAACCTTGTCTCCGGGGCTGGTCTGGGTAGCGGCCCTTTTATCGGTTTTGCTCTCGCTGGACGGGCTTTTCCGCAGCGATTTCGAGGACGGATCCCTGGAACAGTGGGTCCTTTCGTCGCACCCCCTGCCTCTTCTGGTTCTGGCCAAGGTACTGGCACACTGGGCCTTCTCCGGCCTGGCACTGGTATTGCTTGCGCCCCTGTTGGCCCTGATGCTCGGCCTGCCTGCGGCCTGCCTGCCGGTGCTGTTGGCGTCCCTGCTGCTGGGCACTCCGGTGCTGAGCCTGCTGGGGGCGGTGGGCGCGGCGTTGACGGTAGGGCTCAAGCGCGGCGGCTTGCTGCTGGCGCTGCTGATCCTGCCCCTGTACATCCCGGTATTGATTCTCGGTAGTGGCGCCTTGCAGGCGGCCCTGCAAGGCATGCCGGCGACCGGTTATCTGCTGTGGCTTGGCAGCCTGACCGCCCTGGCAGTAACCCTGACACCCTTTGCAATAGCAGCTGGCCTGAAGATCAGCGTCGGCGAATAATGAGGTCTGATCAAATTTTGATCAGTAAAGACCCTGGCCGTGCGTGACAACGCCCGGCACCCGTGATGGAAACAGTATGAACTGGACCTGGTTTCATAAGCTCGGCTCGCCCAAGTGGTTTTACGGCATCAGCAGCAAGCTGTTGCCCTGGCTGAGCATCGCAGCCTTGCTGCTGATCACCATTGGCGTCGTCTGGGGCCTGGCCTTCGCGCCGCCGGACTATCAGCAAGGCAACAGCTTTCGCATCATCTACATCCACGTGCCCACCGCCATGCTGGCCCAGTCCATCTACGTGATGCTGGCGGTGTGCGGGGTGGTCGGCCTGGTGTGGAAGATGAAACTGGCCGACGTCGCCCTGCAATGCGCAGCGCCCATCGGTGCCTGGATGACTGCCGTGGCGCTGGTCACCGGGGCCATCTGGGGCAAGCCGACCTGGGGTTCGTGGTGGGTCTGGGACGCGCGCCTGACCTCGATGCTGATCCTGCTGTTCCTGTATTTCGGGGTGATCGCCCTGGGCAACGCCATCAGCAATCGCGATAGCGCGGCCAAGGCCTGCGCGGTGCTGGCGATCGTCGGCGTGATCAACATCCCGATCATCAAATACTCGGTGGAGTGGTGGAACACCCTGCACCAGGGCTCGACCTTCACCCTCACCGAAAAACCGGCGATGCCCGTCGAAATGTGGCTGCCGCTGCTGCTGACGGCACTGGGTTTCTATTGTTTCTTCGGCGCGGTGCTGCTGCTGCGCATGCGCCTGGAAGTGCTCAAGCGCGAAGCCCGCGCCAGCTGGGTCAAGGCCGAAGTGCAAAACAGCCTGGAGGGCGCGCGATGAGTTTCGCTTCCTTCGCCGACTTTCTCGCCATGGGCCATCACGGCCTGTATGTGTGGTCGGCCTACGGCATCTGCCTGGCGGTGCTGGTCCTCAACGTGGCGGCGCCAGTGCTGGCCCGCAAGCGCTACCTGCAACAAGAGGCGCGTCGTCTGCGCCGGGAGAACAATCAGTGAATCCGCTGCGTAAAAAGCGTCTGTTGATCATCCTTGGCGTGCTGGCGGGCGTGGGTATCGCCGTCGGCCTGGCCCTGAGCGCCCTGCAACAGAACATCAACCTGTTCTACACCCCGACCCAGATCGCCAACGGCGAAGCCCCCCATGACACGCGGATCCGTGCCGGCGGCATGGTCGAGATGGGCTCGCTGCAACGTTCCGCGGATTCGCTGGACGTGCGCTTCGTGGTCACCGACTTCAACAAGGCCGTGACCATCACCTACCGCGGCATCCTCCCGGACCTGTTCCGCGAAGGGCAGGGCATCGTCGCCCTGGGCAAGCTCAACGCCGACGGCGTGGTGGTGGCCGACGAAGTGCTGGCCAAGCACGACGAGAAGTACATGCCACCGGAAGTGACCAAGGCCCTGAAAGACAGTGGCCAACCGGCGCCGGTTCCGGCCAAGGAGGGTTGATCGATGACGTCCGCTATCTTCATTCCCGAACTGGGCCACCTGGCGATGATCCTGGCCCTGTGCCTGGCCCTGGTCCAGGCCGTGGTGCCGCTGCTCGGCGCCTGGCGCGGCGACCGCTTGTGGATGGGCCTGGCGCAACCTGCGGCCTGGGGGCAGTTCGCCTTCCTCGTCTTCGCCTTCGGTTGCCTGACCTACGCCTTCATGACCGACGATTTCTCGGTGGCCTATGTCGCCAGCAACTCCAACAGCGCCTTGCCCTGGTACTACAAGTTCAGCGCGGTGTGGGGCGCCCACGAAGGCTCGCTGCTGCTCTGGGCGCTGATCCTCGGCGGCTGGACCTTCGCCGTGTCGGTGTTCTCCCGGCAGTTGCCCCAGGTGATGCTGGCGCGGGTGCTGGCGGTGATGGGCATGATCAGCAGCGGCTTCCTGCTGTTCCTGATCGTGACCTCCAACCCCTTCACGCGGATCCTGCCCCAGGTTCCCGGTGACGGCCGCGACCTCAACCCGCTGCTGCAGGACATCGGCCTGATCGTGCATCCGCCGATGCTCTACATGGGCTATGTCGGTTTCTCCGTGGCCTTCGCCTTCGCCATCGCCGCCTTGCTCGGCGGGCGCCTGGACGCGGCCTGGGCACGTTGGTCGCGGCCCTGGACCATTGTCGCCTGGGCGTTCCTCGGCATCGGCATCACCCTCGGCTCCTGGTGGGCCTACTACGAACTCGGCTGGGGCGGCTGGTGGTTCTGGGACCCGGTGGAAAACGCCTCGTTCATGCCCTGGCTGGTGGGCACCGCGCTGATCCACTCGCTGGCGGTCACCGAGAAGCGCGGGGTGTTCAAGAGCTGGACCGTGCTGCTGGCCATCGCTGCGTTCTCCCTGAGCCTCTTGGGCACCTTCCTGGTGCGTTCCGGGGTGCTGACCTCGGTGCACGCTTTCGCCTCGGACCCCGAGCGCGGGGTGTTCATCCTGATCTTCCTGCTGTTCGTGGTGGGGGGGTCGCTGACCCTGTTCGCCCTGCGCGCGCCGGTGGTCAAGAGCCAGGTCGGCTTCAACCTGTGGTCGCGGGAAACCCTGCTGCTGGGCAACAACCTGGTGCTGGTGGTGGCGGCCTCGATGATTCTGCTGGGCACCCTGTACCCGCTGGTGCTGGATGCCCTGACCGGGGCCAAGCTGTCGGTCGGTCCGCCCTACTTCAACGCGCTGTTCATTCCGCTGATGGCGCTGCTGATGGTGGTGATGGCGGTCGGCGTGGTGGTGCGCTGGAAAGACACGCCGCTCAAGTGGCTGGCGAGCATGCTGACCCCGGTACTGCTGGGCAGCGTGGCACTGGCGGTGGTGGCCGGTGTCGCCTACGGCGACTTCAACTGGGCGGTGCTGGCGACCTTCCTGCTGGCGGCCTGGGTGCTGCTCGCCGGGGTGCGCGACATCCTCGACAAGACCCGCCACAAAGGCCTGCTCAAGGGCCTGCCGGGCCTGACCCGCAGTTACTGGGGCATGCACCTGGCGCACGTGGGCATCGCGGTCTGCGCCCTGGGCGTGGTGCTGTCGAGCCAGAACAGCGCCGAGCGCGACCTGCGCCTGGAGCCGGGCGAATCCATGGACCTGGCCGGCTATCACTTCATCTTCGACGGCGCCAAGCACTTCGAAGGGCCGAACTTCACGTCCGACAAGGGCACCGTCCGGGTGGTCCGCGACGGCAAGGAGGTGGCGGTGCTGCATCCGGAAAAACGCCTGTACACCGTGCAGAGCTCGATGATGACCGAAGCCGGGATCGACGCCGGTTTCACCCGTGACCTCTACGTGGCCCTCGGCGAGCCCCTGGGCAATGGCGCCTGGGCCGTGCGGGTACACGTCAAGCCGTTCGTCCGCTGGATCTGGTTCGGCGGCCTGCTCACCGGGCTTGGCGGCCTGCTGGCGGCCCTCGACCGGCGCTATCGGGTCAAGGTGAAGACCCGGGTGCGCGAAGCCCTGGGCATGACAGGAGTCGCTGCATGAGACGCTGGATAATGTTGTTGCCGCTGGCGCTGTTCCTGCTGGTGGCGGTGTTCCTCTACCGCGGGTTGTTCCTGAACCCGGCCGAGCTGCCGTCGGCGATGATCGGCAAGCCGTTCCCGGAGTTCTCCCTGCCGTCGGTGCAGGGCGACAAGACCCTGACCCGCGCTGACCTGCTGGGCAAGCCGGCGCTGGTCAACGTCTGGGGCACCTGGTGCATTTCCTGCCGGGTCGAGCACCCGGTGCTGAACAAGCTGGCGCAGCAGGGCGTGACCATCTACGGCGTCAACTACAAGGACGTCAATGCCGACGCCCTGAAGTGGCTGGCCGAATTCCACAACCCCTACTTGCTGGATATCCGCGACGAGGAGGGCACCCTGGGCCTGAACCTCGGCGTGTACGGTGCGCCGGAAACCTTCTTCATCGACGCCAAGGGCATCATTCGCGACAAGTACGTCGGGGTAATCGACGAAACCGTCTGGCGCGAGAAACTGGCCGCCAAGTACCAGGCCCTGGCCGATGAGGCCACGCCATGAAGCGCTGGCTGGCCGCGGCCGTCCTGGGCCTGTGCATCGCCGGCGTGGCCCACGCGGCGATCGATACCTACGAGTTCGCCAACGACGCCGAGCGTGAGCGTTTTCACGAGTTGACCAAGGAACTGCGCTGCCCCAAGTGCCAGAACCAGGACATCGCCGACTCCAATGCGCCAATCGCCGCGGACCTGCGCAAAGAGATCTTCCGCATGCTCGGCGAAGGCAAGGACAACCAGCAGATCATCGACTTCATGGTCGACCGCTATGGCGACTTCGTGCGCTACAAGCCGGCCCTGACCGGCAAGACCGCCTTGCTCTGGTTCGGCCCCGCCGGCCTGCTGCTGGGTGGGCTGGTGATCATCGCCGTGATCGTCCGGCGTCGGCGCGTACCGCGCAGCGACAGCCCGAACACGCTTTCCCTCGATGAGCGCAAGCGCCTCGACCAACTGTTGGATAAAGACCACGAATGATTGATTTCTGGCTCGCCGCAGGCCTGCTGCTCCTGGTAGCCCTGAGTTTTCTGCTGATCCCGATCCTGCGCGGCCGCCGTGCCCAACGGGAAGAGGATCGTACCGCGCTGAACGTGGCGCTTTATCAAGAACGGCTGGCCGAGCTGCAAGGCCAGCAGGCCGAAGGCGTGCTCAGCGCCGAGCAGATGGACAGCGGCCGCGCCGAAGCCGCGCGCGAGCTGCTGGCCGACACCGAGGGCGGGGAACCGGCCCGGGCATCGCGCCTGGGCAAGCCGCTGCCATTGTTGGCGGCGCTGCTGGTGCCGGTGCTGGGCGTGGCGCTGTACCTGCATTTCGGCGCCAGCGACAAGGTCGAGCTGACCCGTGAGTTCGCCCAGGCCCCGCAATCCATGGAAGAGATGACCCGGCGCCTGGAGCGCGCGGTCGCCGCCCAGCCGGATTCCGCCGAAGGCCTGTACTTCCTCGGGCGCACCTACATGGCCCAGGACCGTCCGGCGGACGCGGCGAAGATCTTCGAACGCACCGTAGCCCTGGCCGGGCGCCAGCCGGAACTGCTCGGCCAGTGGGCGCAGGCCCAGTACTTCGCCGACGGCAAGCAATGGTCGGACAAGGTCCAGGCCCTGACCGACGAAGCGTTGAAGGCCGATCCGAAGGAAGTCACCAGCCTGGGCCTCTTGGGCATCGCCGCCTTCGAAGGCGAGCGTTATCAGCAGGCCATCGACTACTGGAACCGCCTGCTGGCGCAACTGCCGGCGGACGACAATTCCCGCGCCGCGCTGCAAGGCGGCATCGACCGGGCGACCGAGAAGCTGCTGGCCAGCGGTGGCAAGGTAGTCCAGGCGCCCGCGGCCAAGGCCGCCGCGCTGCTCAAGGTGCGGGTCGACCTGGCCGCCGAGCTGAAGGCCAAGGTGCAGCCGGGCGACAGCGTCTTCATCTTTGCCCGCGCCGTTTCCGGTCCGCCGGCGCCGCTGGCGGCCAAGCGCCTGACCGTGGCCGAGCTGCCGGCGACCGTCGAGCTGGGGGATGCCGATGCGATGATGCCGCAATTGAAACTGTCGAACTTTCCGCAAGTCCAACTGGTGGCGCGCGTTTCCCGCGCCGGCCAGCCGACGGCTGGCGAGTGGGTCGGTCGCAGCCAGCCTCTGGCCAGCAGCACCACCGCGCCGCAACAACTGACCATCGACAGTCCGGATCAATAAAGAGAACCCATCATGAGCGCCATCGCTCGTATCACCCTGTTAACCCTGGCCCTGGGGCTGAGCGCCTGTGCGGTCCAGGAGCCGATGCCATCCGAGGCGCCGCCGCCGATCCCGTCGGGGCAACCCGGCGCCCATACGGCGCCGAGCACCAAGCCGGGCAAGCCCGTTACGCCGAGCAAGCCGGCCAAGGCGCCACCGCGCACCTCCGCCAGCTTCGCTCCGCCACCGGGGGGCAACAGCCACTGGGACGCGCGCCTGGGGGTCTATGTGCTGGATGACCAGACCAACACCTTCTACCGCCAGCGCACCTACTACCGCTGGAACAACGGCTGGAGCCGTTCCATCAGCCCCAACGGCCCCTGGGAAGAGACCGATGTCCACGGCGTGCCTTCGGGCCTGGGGCGGCAGTTCCAGTAAGCGCTTGCCGCTGGGCGGGACGCGAGCGGTGCAGGTTCAAGCAGCAGGGTGGATGGCCGATACACGGGGGTGTTCCTGAGTATCGCCATCCGAGCGCCCGATGAAGAAAGACCTGAACAAACCCTATTTCGCGCCCATGGCCTTCTGGCTCGGTGTTCTCGCGGTTCTGCTTTCCCTGCATGGCTTCGTGGATGTCGAAGTCCCGCAACTGATCTACTTCTCCCTGGCGCCGGTGTACCTGCTGGTGCTGTTCGTCTTTCTCTACTACTTCTGCTGCTGGAGCCTGATCTCGGTCTTCCGCCTGGGCGAGATCGGCTGGAAGCGCGTGGACTACGGCTGGCTGCTGCTGGCCTCCCTGGCACTGATCAGCGAGACCCAGAACGTCAGGACCGAGTGGTTCCAGAGCGACTATCGACTGGCCCAGTCCCATGAGGCCTCGACCCGCCAGCGCCTCAAGGCCGAGATCGACGACCTGCTGGGCCCGGAACCCTGCCGCGCCGCCTTGACCCTCCAGGACGCCGCTGATGCGGCCCAGGTGAATGAGCTCTGCCGGCGTTTCGCGGTGCTCGAGAGAACGGCGGACGGCAAGCTGACAGCGCTTTCGGTGGGCACCGTGATCCAGGCGTTGGATGAACTTCGCGCCGGGTATTCGGCGCCGCCCGTGCTGGCCTGGCTCGACCGGTTGGGGAATAGCCTTGGCGAGCTGACACGGGCGCGCAACGAGGTGCACAGGCTGTACCAGTTGACCCGCGCCACCGGGACGGAAACGGTCTACCGCTACTTCGTTCCGGTATTGCTGGTGTTCGCCCTGGCGCTGCGGGCCTCGAAGGTCACCGGCGAAGTGCTGCTCAAGGCGCCGCGCAAGCGCAAGGCGTGGATGATCGTCAACCGGCGCATGGTCATCGATGGCCAGGGCTTTGTCAGGGGCGCCCGCAGCCGATTCGACGAGGCGCTGCGTAACTGGCGCCAGGCGAAGTGGGAGGTGGTGCACCTGGAGTGTCCGTTCCTGCCCGAGGTCAGCGCCATCGACACCCAGGTTCCTGTGGTGCCGGGTTTCTATGAAAACGAATTCCAGCTGGCGGTCATCGGCGCCTTCGAGCAGTGCGGGTTTGTCGAGTGGGCGGCTCGCCAGTCGGTCGAAACCCTGTATCTGGTGGGGGAGACCGACCCTGGGCTGATCGAACGGGTGCAGCGCTGGGGCGAGGCGGCCAAGGTCGAAGTGCTGGTGCGCGCGCGGATCTGATGCCGCTTCAGCCTTGAGCACTGTCCGGCCCGGCCAGCAACTGCTGGACGAAGTCGACGAAGGCCCGGGCCTTGGCGCTGCTCAGGCGCCCGGTGGGAAACACCGCCCACAGCTCCTGGCGGGGCAGGTCCCAGTCCGCCAGGGTCTCGCGCACCGCGCCGCTTTCCAGCTCGGGCGCGAACATCCATTGTGAGGCCATGGTCAGGCCCCGATGGGCCAGCACCGAGGCCCGCACACCTTCTCCGGCGCTGACGCGAATCCGCCCGTGGACCGTCACCGACTGCTGTTCTTCACCGCGCTCGAAGCGCCAATGGCTGCCGCCGCCGAGGCTGTAGATGATCGCCTGGTGCCGGCTCAGGTCGGCGGGCGCGCGGGGTTCGCCGTAGCGTTCGAAGTAGGCCGGGGTGGCCAGCACCACGCGCCGGCATTCGCTGATCTTGCGCGCGGTCAGCCCGGAGTCGCTCAGGGGGCCCATGCGCAGGGAAACGTCGATGCCGGCCTCCACCAGATTGATGTTGCGGTCATCCAGCACTACGTCGATGTCGAGCTCGGGATGCCGGTCGAGAAAGGTCCCCAGGTGCGGAACGATATGCAGCCGGGCGAAGGTCACTGCGGCACAGATCCGCAACGTGCCCCTGAGCTCCGTGCCGGCGCCGCGGGCCGCGAGGTCGGCTTCGTCGGCCTCGTCGATGGCGCGCTTGGCCCGTTCGAAGAAGGCCATGCCGGCCTCGGTGGGGGTCAGGCCGCGGGTCGAGCGCAGCAACAGCCGCACCGCCAGCCGCGCCTCCAGCTGGGCGATGGTTTTCGAGACGGCCGGCTGGCCGACCTGCAGGCGCCGGGCGGCGGCCGAGAAAGAACCGCTTTCCACCACGTGGACAAAGGTTTGCATGGCTGCCAGACGGTCCATCGAGACTCCTTGTGGGCGGGACGATTGCCCCCCTTCAGGGGGGCGGCGTTTTCAGGCGGTGACGGGCAGCGGCTTCTGCGCGGTGCCCAGGAAGCGCAGCAGGGCCAGCAACGGCAGGGCGCTGCCGATGGCGACTATACCCAGCCAGCCGGCATGTTCGTACACCGCGCTGGCAATCGACGAGCCGACGGCGCCGCCGATAAAGATGCTGGTCATGTACAGCGCGTTCAGGCGGCCGCGGCTGTGGGCGTCGAGGGCGTAGACCGCGCGCTGGCCGAGCACCATGTTCATCTGCACGCAGAAGTCCAGGACCACCCCGGTCACCGCCAGGCCGATGACGCTGTAGGCGGGATGGAAAAAGGCCGGCAGGAAGCTCAGGGCGGCGAACAGGATGGCCAGCAACGACGCGACGCGGGTGTGGCCGGCGTCCGCCAGGCGTCCGCTGATGGGCGCGGCGATAGCGCCGATGGCCCCGACCAGGGCGAACAGGGCGATCTGGCTTTGCGACAGGCCGTGGTTGCGCGCCAGCTCCAGGGGCACCGCGGTCCAGAACAGGCTGAAGGTGGCGAACAGGCAGGCCTGGTAGAACGCCCGCTGGCGCAGTACCGGTTGCTGGCGCAGCAGGCTGCCCAGCGAGCGCAGCAACTGGCCGTAGCTGGCGCTGTGGGCGGGCTGGCGTTTGGGCACGGTCAGCAGCAGGACCACGGTGATGGCGGCCATCAGTACGGCCGCGGCGATGAACATCGCGCGCCAGCCGAAGAGATCGGCCACCACGCTGGACACCGGGCGCGCCAGGAGGATCCCCAGCAGCAGGCCGCCCATGATGCCGCCGACCACCCGGCCGCGGGACTCCTCCGGTGTCAGGTGCGCGGCCAGGGGAATCAGGATCTGCACCGACACCGAGCTGAAGCCGATCAGCAGCGAAACCAGGAGGAAGGCATTGGGTTGCTGGGTGAGCGCGGCCCCCAGCAGGCTGGCGATGGACACCAGGCTGGTGAGGATCATCAGCCGGCGGTTTTCCAGCAGGTCGCCCAAGGGCACCAGGAAGAACAGGCCCAGGGCGTAGCCGATCTGGGTCAGGGACACGATCAGGCTGGCCATGGCGCTGCTCAGGCCGATGTCCGGGGCGATCAGCTCGATGATCGGCTGGGCGTAGTAGATATTGGCGACGATGGCGCCGCAGCAGAAGGCGAACAGCAGCACCATGCCGCGGGTCATGGTTTTGGTGGCAGGCAGTGCCTGGGGTGTGGAGGTCATGGCGATTCTCGTGGCAGCGAAAGGGATGCGGACGAGGCTAAGGGGTTGGCCTGTGGCGCGGTAGAAGCTGACAGGCGATAGCATTCATGCCGTACAGGAATAACTGCCGGGCAGGGCTGCCCCAAGACGGCGGAGGGCGACCGGCATCCCGCGCCGATGATACATTTACTTACATTCAGTTCGATAGCGCGCTTGTTTTCTCCGCAGACGCTGGAGCGCTCTGGTCTCGACGTCTGCGCCACCTTCATCACAGGAAGCCCGACCCATGAATCAGCGTTTTCGCCGCCTGCTCGGCGGTGTTCAAGCGATCGCCCTCGGTGCGTTGCTGCTGGCCGGTGCGGCCCAGGGCGAGGACGCGCCCGGCATGCGCATCGGCGTGCGCGGGGAAATCACCAGCATCGCCGGCGACGCCGTGCGGGTGCAGGTCAACACTGGCGAGAACGTCACCGTCAATCTCACGCCGCAGACCCAGGTGCGTGCCGTGACCCTGGCCAATATCGAGGACATCAAGCCCGGCAGCTACATAGGTTCGGCCGCCGTGCCCCAGGCCGACGGCAGCCTCAAGGCGCTGGAGGTGCATGTGTTCCCGCCGCAGATGGCCGGCACCGGCGAGGGTCATCGGCCCTTCGACCTGGTCAAGGGCAGCAGCATGACCAATGGCAGCGTCGGCGACCTGGTGGTGAGCAACGGCCGGACCCTGACCGTCAACTACAAGGGCGGCCAGCAGACGATCCTGGTGCCGGACGACGTGCCCATCGTCAATCTGGCCCCGGGGGACCGCAGCCTGCTCAAGGTCGGGGTCAAGGTGGTGATGTTCGTGTCCCAGGGCGAGGACGGCGCCCTCACGGCGCAGTCGATCTCCGCCGGCAAGGATGGGGTGACGCCGCCGATGTAGCTGGCGGGCCATTAGGTTGCCAGTTGTTTCAATGAGCTGCTTTCGGTGGCCTGGGGCAGGGGGCTGGTTTAGGGTTGGCGGTCGTCCATTGTTGTGGAGGTCCCCCATGCACAAGTCAGTCTTCAATCCGCCCAGTGTCTTCAATTCCCTGCAGTACGGTTTCAGCCAGGCCGTCGAGGTGCACGGAGGGCGGCGCCTGCTGCTGTCCGGCCAGGTGGGTGTCGATGAGCGCGAGGTCTGCGTCGGCCCCGGGCTGCGGGAGCAGACCGAGCAGAGTTTCGACAATATCGCCCGGGTCCTGGCCGCGGCGGGCGGCGACCTGAGCCATGTGGTGATGCTGCGGATCTACATCGCCGAAGCGGCCCGTGAGCAGCAGGAGCAGATCAGCCAGGTGCTGTTGCAGCATTTTCCCCAGCAGCCGCCGGCGTCCTCGTGGATCATCGTCAGTGGCCTGTCCTTGCCCGAGTGGCTGATCGAGGTGGAGGCCGAGGCGATGCTGCCGGAGCTGCATCAGGCGGGGAAGGCGGTGTTGTTCGAGGCTGCCGCCGGGCTTTAGACCCGCATAAAAAAAGCGACCCGAAGGTCGCTTTTTTGATGGCCGGGTGATTATTTCCCGCCGTAGATCTGATCGAAGATCCCGCCGTCGTTGAAGTGGGTCTTCTGCACGGTGCGCCAGTCGCCGAAGGTTTTTTCCACCGACAGGAAGTCGACTTTCGGGAAGCGGTCGGTGTACTTGGCCAGCACTTTCGGGTCCCGTGGACGCAGGTAGTTGTTGGCGGCGATTTCCTGGCCTTCGGGCGACCACAGGTACTTCAGGTATTCCTCGGCCGCGGCGCGGGAGCCTTTCTTGTCGACCACCTTGTCCACCACCGACACCGGCGGCTCGGCTTCGGCGGACACGCTCGGGTAGATGACTTCGAACTGATCGCGGCCGAATTCCCGGGCGATCATTTCCGCTTCGTTCTCGAAGGTCACCAGCACGTCGCCGATCTGGTTGGTCATGAAGGTGGTGGTCGCCGCGCGGCCGCCGGTGTCGAGGACCGGCGCCTGCTTGAACAGCTTGCCGACGAAGTCCTTTGCCTTGTTCTCGTCGCCGCCGTTCTTCAGCACATAACCCCAGGCCGACAGGTAGGTGTAGCGGCCGTTACCCGAGGTCTTGGGGTTCGGCACTATCACTTGTACACCGTCCTTGAGCAGGTCCGGCCAGTCTTTCAGGGCCTTGGGGTTGCCCTTGCGCACGATGAACACCGTGGCCGAGGTGAAGGGTGCGCTGTTGTCCGGCAGGCGGGTCACCCAGTTGTCCGGCACCAGCTTGCCGTTGTCGGCCAGGGCGTTGATGTCGGTGGCCATGTTCATGGTGATGACATCCGCCGGCAGGCCGTCGATCACCGAGCGTGCCTGTTTGCTGGAGCCGCCGAAGGACATCTGCAGGGTGATGTTCTCGTTGTGCTCGGCCTGCCAGTGTTTCTGGAAGGCGCTGTTGTAGTCCTTGTAGAAGTCTCGCATCACGTCGTAGGAAACGTTGAGCAGGGTCGGGGCGGCCTGGGCGGCGCTAGCCAGTGCCAGGCCGGCGGCCAGGAGAGAGGCGCTAACAAGTTTTTTCACTGCACATTCCTTTTTGTCGAGAGTGAAGTATTCGAGAGTGAAGGCAATTTGCCGCCGACTATAGTCGGGGCGGCATATCTCTTTAAAGACTGAAAAATGCTTTGCTTATTCAGTTTTCCCGCACCACCTTCGGGAACAGCGCATTGCCGCAGCGCGAGCAGAACGCGGCGCCGTGCTCATGGTGGTTCTTGCTGCACACCGGGCAGTCGTGCTTGAGCTGTTCGCCGCGCAGCGCGTTGGCCAGCTCCGCGGTGAAGATCCCGGTGGGCACGGCGATGATCGAGTAACCGGTGATCATCACCATCGAAGAAATGATCTGCCCGAGCACGGTCTTGGGCACTATGTCGCCGTAGCCGACGGTGGTCAGGGTGACGATAGCCCAGTAGATGCCCTTGGGAATGCTGGTGAAGCCGTGCTCCGGGCCCTCGACCACATACATCAGGGTGCCGAACACCGTCACCAGGGTGCAGACGCTGAGCAGGAACACCAGGATCTTCTGCTTGCTGCCCTGCAAGGCGTCGAGCAGGTAGTGGGCCTGCTTGAGGTAGGGGCCGAGCTTGAGCACGCGAAAGATGCGCAGCATGCGGATCACCCGGATGATCAGCAGGTACTGGGCGTCGCTGTAATACAGGGCGAGGATCCCCGGCACGATGGCCAGCAGGTCCACCAGCCCGTAGAAGCTGAAGGCGTAGCGCAGCGGCTTGGGCGAGCAATACAGGCGCAGGCCGTACTCGACCAGGAAGATCAGGGTGAAACCCCATTCGATGTACGCCAGCACATTGGCGTAGTTCTGGTGCACCTCGTCGATGCTGTCGAGGATCACGATCACCAGGCTGGCGAGGATGATCAACAGCAGGATGCTGTCGAAGCGCCGCCCGGCCACGGTGTCGGTCTGGAAAATCATGACGTAGAGACGCTCACGCCAATGCCTGTTGCTGGCCACGCTGTTGTCCATGCCGTTGCTCATGCCTGTTGCCTGAATCGAAATTCAGCGAAGCCTAGGGGGATTGGCCCCGGTAGCGCAAGGCGTGCTGTCCACGGCGGCCTGATGCAGCACCCGCGTCGCGGCACGGACCAGCCAGCAGGCGAGGATAAAGGGCGCGGTGAGGGCGGGCAGGCCCAAGGCGGCGAAGCCCGGGGTCAGCAGCAGCGCGAGGCACATGCCCGGCAGCGCCAGCCAGGAGCGGCGGCGTTCCTGGCTCAGCGCCAGGGCCACCAGGGCGCTGTTGTAGCTGCCAAGGCCCTGCAGGGCGCCGGCGCTGTCCTGTTGCAGCAGGGCGAAACCCAGGCCCGCCGCCGAGCCGATCAAGGCCCAGGCCGCCGCCCGCCGTTCGGCCAGCAGCAGCCCCAGGGCGATCAGCACCCCGGCCAGCGGATGTTCGAGGAACATCACCTGGCCGAGCCCCTGGAACAGTGCGGGCAACAACGCCACGGCATCGGGCTCGACCCAGGGTTCGGGCACGGGCGTGGCACCGCTCGGCAGCGGCGCGGCCAGGCTCAGCAGCAGCCAGGCGAGGCCGACGAAGGGCGCGGTGTAGGCCGGCAGGCCATGCCGCTCGCGGGTGCGCCTGAGCCATTGCTGGGTGAGGATCGCGCTGAGGCCACCGCAGGCGATGATCAGCGGCGGCAGCAGCACCGACCAGTCGAACCGCAGGCTCAGCAGCAGGCCGAGCAGGACCCCGTTGTAGCTGAACAGGCCGGCCTGGCGGTCGGCCTTGGCATAGCCCCGGCATTGCGCGGTGAGCAGCCCGGCCACGCCTCCCAGCAGCGCGCCGCCGAGCAGCGCCGGGGCACTGAGCAGGATCGCCAGCATGCACAGCAGGCCGCACAGCGGGTGGCGTTGCAGGAAGATCTGGCTGAAGCCGTTGAGCAGGGCGCTGGCCCAGTCGGGGCAGTGCCCGTTGAAGTGTTCTGCAGGCATAAGAATCGGTTCTTGTAGCCGCTGCCGAGCGCAGCGGCTACGGGCTCAGATCAGGGTTTCGATGCGCAACGAGTTGGTCGACCCCGGCTGGCCGAACGGCACGCCCGCGGTGATCAACAGCGTGTCGCCCCGTCGGGCCATGCCTTGGGCCTGGGCAATCTCCAGGGCGGTGGAGCAGACCTCGTCGACCTGGCGCAGGCGATCGTTGACCACTGAGTGCACGCCCCAGGCCACGGTCAGGCGCCGTGCCGTGGACAGGTTCGGCGTCAGGTTGAGGATCGGCACCCGCGGCCGTTCCCGGGCCGCGCGCAGGCTGGAGCTGCCGGACTCGCTGTAGTTCACCAGCACCGCCACCGGCAGGATGCTGCTGATGCGCCGGATCGCGCAGCTGATGGCATCGGATACGGTGGCTTCGGCCTGGGGCCGGCTGACGTCGAGCTGGGCCTGGTAGTCCGGGCCGCTTTCCACCTGGCGGATGATCTTGCTCATCATCTGCACCGCTTCCAGGGGGTATTCGCCGGACGCGGTTTCCGCCGACAGCATCACTGCGTCGGCGCCTTCGGCCACCGCGTTGGCCACGTCCGTGACCTCGGCCCGGGTCGGGGCGGGGGAGAAGCGCATGGATTCGAGCATCTGCGTGGCCACCACCACCGGCTTACCCAGCTGGCGGCAGGTGCCGATGATGTCCTTCTGGATCTGCGGCACGCTTTCGGCGGGCACCTCCACCCCCAGGTCGCCCCGGGCCACCATGATCGCGTCGCTCAGCTCGGCGATCTCGCGCAACTGGGCGACCGCCGAAGGCTTCTCGATCTTGGCCATCAGGAACGCCCGGTTGCCGATCAGGGCGCGGGCTTCGCGGATGTCCTCGGGGCGCTGTACGAATGACAGGGCGACCCAATCCACCCCCAGCTCCAGGCCGAACTCCAGGTCGCGGCGGTCCTTGGCGGTCAGCGGGCTGAGGTCGAGCACCGCCTGGGGCACGTTCACGCCCTTGCGGTCCGACAGCTCGCCGCCGTTGAGCACCGTGGTGTCGATGGCGTCGGCGTGCTTGGCGGTCACCCGCAGGCGCAGCTTGCCGTCATCCAGCAGCAGGTCCATGCCCGGCTCCAGGGCCGCGATGATTTCCGGGTGGGGCAGGTTGACCCGGCGCTGGTCGCCCGGGGTGCGGTCCAGGTCCAGGCGCAGGGTCTGGCCGCGATGCAATTGCACCTTGCCTTCGGCGAAGGTGCCGACCCGCAGTTTCGGGCCCTGCAGGTCCATCAGGATGCCCAGCGGGTAGTTCAGCTGTTGTTCCAGCTCGCGGATCCACTGGTAGCGCTGGGCGTGATCGGCGTGGTCGCCGTGGCTGAAGTTGAGGCGAAAGATATTCACCCCGGCCTGCACCAGTTCGCGGATGTCTTCGAGGCCGTCGATGGCCGGGCCGAGGGTGGCGAGGATCTTGACCTTTTTGTCAGGCGTCATGTTTGGGGCTCTCGAGGATCAGGATGGCGCGGAAGTCGTTGACATTGGTGCGGGTCGGTTCGGTGACGATCAGCCCGTCCAGGGCGGCGAAGTAGCCATAGCCGTTGTTGTCGTCCAGCTCGTCGCTGGCGCTCAGGCCCAGGGCGGCGGCGCGGGCGTAGCTGTCCGGGGTCATGATGGCGCCGGCGTTGTCTTCGGAGCCGTCGATGCCGTCGGTGTCGCCGGCCAGGGCATAGACCCCGGGCAGGCCCTTGAGGCTGTCGGTGAGGCTCAGGAGGAACTCGGCATTGCGCCCGCCACGGCCGTTGCCGCGCACGGTGACCGTGGTTTCGCCGCCGGAGAGGATCACGCAGGGTGCCGCCAGCGGTTGACCGTGCAGCACCACCTGGCGGGCGATGCCGGCGTGGACCTTGGCCACCTCGCGAGCCTCGCCTTCCAGGTCGCCGAGGATCAGCGGGCTGAAGCCGGCGCGGCGGGCTTTCACCGCGGCGGCCTCCAGCGATTGCTGCGGCCGGGCGATCAGTTGGAAGTGGCTGCGGGCCAGGCTCGGGTCGCCGGGCTTGACGGTTTCCGACTCCGGGCTCTGCAACCAACTGCGCACCGCGGCCGGCACCTCGATGGCATAGCGCTTGAGGATCGCCAGGGCTTCGGCCGAGGTGCTGGGGTCGGCCACGGTGGGGCCGGAGGCGATGACCGTGGCCAGGTCGCCGGGTACATCGGAAATCGCGTAGGTGTAGACAGTGGCCGGCCAGCAGGCCTTGGCCAGGCGGCCGCCCTTGATCGCCGAGAGATGTTTGCGCACGCAGTTCATCTCGCCGATGGTGGCGCCGGATTTGAGCAGGGCCTTGTTGATCCGCTGCTTGTCCGCCAGGGTGATGCCCGCGGCGGGCAGGGCCAGCAGGGCGGAGCCGCCGCCGGACAGGAGGAAGATCACCCGGTCCTGTTCCGAGAGGTCGCTGACCAGTTCCAGCACACGCTTGGCCACCGCCAGGCCGGCGGCATCGGGCACCGGATGCGCGGCTTCGACCACTTCGATTTTTTCGCAGGGGGCGCCATGGCCGTAGCGGGTGACCACCAGCCCGCTGACTTCGCCCTGCCAGCAGCGTTCGACCACCTGGGCCATGGCCGCGGCCGCCTTGCCGGCGCCGATGACGATCACCCGACCGCTGCGGTCGCTGGGCAAGTGGGCTTCGAGGACATGCTGCGGATGGGCGGCGTCGATGGCTGTGGCGAACAGCTCACGGAGCAATTGTTGCGGATCGACCGGCATGGCGGGCTCCCGGGATTCTTGTTATTGGGGGGTGTTGCGGTAACTCAGCCTGTAGCCGCTGCTGAAGAGCACGCCCGCTTCGCAGGCGATCGCAGCCTGCGGCAGCGGCTACAGGGGATTTCCTCGCGTTTTCTTACTGGTCGCGGATCGAGAAATTGGCCATGTGCTCCAGGCCCTTGATCAGCGCCGAGTGGTCCCAGTTGCTGCCGCCGATGGCCGCGCAGGTGCTGAACACTTGCTGGGCGTTGGCGGTGTTCGGCAGGTTGATCGACAGCTCCTTGGCGCCTTGCAGGGCCAGGTTCAGGTCCTTCTGGTGCAGGCTGATGCGGAAGCCTGGATCGAAGGTGCCCTTGATCATGCGTTCGCCGTGCACTTCGAGGATCTTCGAGGACGCGAAGCCGCCCATCAGCGCTTCGCGCACCTTGGCCGGATCGGCGCCGTTCTTCGCGGCGAACAGCAGGGCCTCGGCCACCGCCTGGATGTTCAGGGCGACGATGATCTGGTTCGCCACCTTGGCGGTCTGGCCGTCGCCGTTGCCGCCGACCAGGGTGATGTTCTTGCCCATGGCCTGGAACAGCGGCAGGGCGCGGTCAAACGCCTGGCTGTCGCCGCCGACCATGATGCTCAGGGTCGCGGCCTTGGCGCCGACTTCACCGCCGGACACCGGGGCGTCCAGGTACTGCGCGCCTTTCTCGTTGATCTTCGCGGCGAACGCCTTGGTCGCGGTGGGCGAGATCGAGCTCATGTCGATCACCACCTTGCCCGGGCCGACGCCTGCCGCCACGCCGTCGGCGCGAAACAGCACGTCATCGACCTGGGGGGTATCCGGGACCATGACGATGATGAACTCGGCTTCCTGGGCCACTTCCTTGGGGCTGGCCAGGGCGATGGCGCCGGCGGCGACCAGATCGGCCGGGGCGACGTCATGGTGCTGGGACAGGAACAGGCTGTGGCCGGCCTTCTGCAGGTTGCTAGCCATTGGGTGGCCCATGATGCCGGTGCCGATGAATCCGATTTTAGCCATGAGAAAATCCTCTTTTTTATTGCTCTATAAGGTTGCGGGGTGCCAAGGCATCCGTCTCGCGGGCAAGCCTCGCTCCTACTGTAAGAGCGAGCGGTCGGCGATCCGACTTGCCCGCGATGAACGATGACGCGGTTGCCGATCAGATTGCGTTGTGGCTCTTGAGCCAGCCCAGGCCCGCTTCGGTGGTGGTCAGCGGCTTGTATTCGCAGCCGACCCAGCCCTGGTAGCCGATCCGGTCCAGGTGCTCGAACAGGAAGCGGTAGTTGATCTCGCCGGTTCCCGGTTCGTTGCGCCCCGGGTTGTCCGCCAGCTGCACGTGGTTGATCGCGTCCAGGTGGCCGGCCAGGGTCCGGGCCAGGTCACCCTCCATGATCTGCATGTGGTAGATGTCGTATTGCAGGTACAGGTTTCTGCTTCCGACCTGCTCGCGAATCGACAGGGCCTGGGCCGTGTTGTTCAGGTAGAAGCCCGGGATGTCGCGGGTGTTGATCGCTTCCATCACCAACCGGATGCCCGCGGCCTGGAGTTTTTCGGCGGCGTATTTGAGGTTGGCGACCAGGGTCTTTTCCACCGTGGCATCGTCGACGCCCTGGGGGCGGATACCGGCCAGGCAGTTGATCTGGGTATTGCCCAGCACCTGGGCGTAGGCAATGGCCAGGTCGACCCCGGCGCGGAACTCTTCGACCCGGTCCGGCAGGCAGGCGATACCGCGCTCGCCTTTCCCCCAATCGCCCGCAGGCAGGTTGAACAGCACCTGGGTCAGGCCATGGGTGTCGAGCTGCGCCTTGATTTCGGCGGAACTGAAGTCGTAGGGGAACAGGTATTCGACACCACTGAAACCGGCCTCGGCGGCGGCCTTGAAGCGGGCGAGGAAGTCCTGTTCGGTGAACAGCATGGACAGGTTGGCGGCAAAACGCGGCATGGTGGTCTCCTGTGAGAATGGTGCTCTGTAGCCGCCGCCGCAGGCTGCGACAAGGCCGAAGGCCTGCGCCGATCCAGAGATCTCGCGCAGCCTTGGGCAGCGGTTACACAGTGGTGTCAGTCGAGCAGGGAAATCGCGGTGGGGGCATCGTTGCCGACCAGCGCCAGGTCTTCGAATTCGTTGACCGCGTTGATCTCGGTGCCCATGGAGATGTTGGTGACTCGCTCCAGGATGATCTCGACCACCACCGGCACCTTGAACTGCTTGAGCATTTCCTGGGCCTGGCGCAGGGCCGGCTGGATGGCCGAAGGTTCGAACACCCGCAGGGCCTTGCAACCCAGGCCTTCGGCGACCGCCACGTGGTCCACGCCGTAGCCGTTGAGTTCCGGTGCGTTGAGGTTGTCGAAGGACAGCTGCACGCAGTAGTCCATGTCGAAACCGCGTTGCGCCTGGCGGATCAGGCCCAGGTAGGAGTTGTTCACCACCACGTGGATGTACGGCAGGTTGAACTGCGCGCCCACCGCCAGCTCTTCGATCATGAACTGGAAGTCATAGTCGCCGGACAGCGCCACGACCGAGCGCGAGGGATCGGCCTTGACCACCCCCAGCGCCGCCGGAATGGTCCAGCCCAGCGGACCGGCCTGGCCGCAGTTGATCCAGTGCCGCGGCTTGTACACATGCAGGAACTGCGCGCCGGCAATCTGCGACAGGCCGATGGTGCTGACATAGCAGGTGTCCTTGCCGAACACCTGGTTCATCTCTTCGTACACCCGCTGCGGCTTGACCGGCACGTTGTCGAAGTGGGTCTTGCGTTGCAGGCTCGACTTGCGCTGCCGGCAATCCTGCAGCCAGGCGCTGCGGTTCTTCAGCTTGCCGGCGGCCTGCCATTCGCGAGCGACCTCGATGAACACGGTCAGCGCCGCGCCGGCGTCGGAGACGATGCCCAGGTCCGGGGTGAACACCCGGCCGATCTGGGTCGGCTCGATGTCCACGTGGATGAAGGTGCGACCCTCGGTGTAGACGTCCACCGAACCGGTGTGGCGGTTGGCCCAGCGGTTGCCGATGCCCAGCACCAGGTCCGACTTGAGCAGGGTGGCGTTGCCGTAGCGATGGGAGGTCTGCAGGCCGACCATGCCGACCATCTGTGGGTGGTCGTCGGGGATGCTGCCCCAGCCCATCAGGGTCGGGATGACCGGGATACCGGTCAGTTCGGCGAACTCCACCAGCAGCTCACTGGCGTCGGCATTGATGATGCCGCCGCCGGCCACCAGCAACGGGCGCTCGGCCTGGTCCAGCAGGGCCAGGGCCTTTTCCACCTGGACCCGGGTCGCCGAAGGCTTGGCAAGCGGCAGCGGCTGGTAGGCGTCGATATCGAATTCGATCTCGGCCATCTGCACGTCGAACGGCAGGTCGATCAGCACCGGGCCGGGGCGTCCGGAACGCATTTCATAAAAGGCTTTCTGGAAGGCGTAAGGCACCTGGCCCGGTTCCAGGACGGTGGTGGCCCACTTGGTCACCGGCTTGACGATGTTGGTGATGTCGACGGCCTGGAAGTCTTCCTTGTGCAGGCGGGCGCGGGGGGCCTGGCCGGTGATGCAGAGGATCGGGATCGAGTCGGCCGAGGCGCTGTACAGGCCGGTGACCATGTCGGTGCCGGCGGGGCCGGAGGTGCCGATGCACACGCCGATGTTGCCGGCCTTGGTGCGGGTGTAGCCCTCGGCCATGTGCGAGGCGCCTTCAACGTGGCGAGCGAGGACGTGATCGATGCCGCCGACCTTTTGCAGGGCGGAGTACAGCGGGTTGATGGCGGCACCGGGGATGCCGAAAGCGGTATCGACCCCTTCACGGCGCATCACCAGAACGGCGGCTTCGATTGCTCTCATTTTGCTCATGGTTTTGTGCCTCTTACGTTTTGTAATTGTATACAAGTGGCTTTGCGCAGAGTGTATTCACGGCGAGCGCCGCAGGTCAATCCATTTTCTCTGGCGCTTGAATGCGTTCGTCCGATGCCGATAAATCAAGGGTTTTTCGTCGGATTCAGGGTTTGCGAGAATTATTGTATACAAAAATATATTTTGTTGTGCTCTATTTGTCGTATAGGTCTTCTTATCGGAACACCCAAAAGCTTTCCCCATAACAAAATAAGGACGGCACCCATGAGCGCTTTAACCTTGAAAGTCGCAGTCAACCTGGCCAGCAGGGCCATCGCCTTCGGCCGCGAGATCAGTGCGGCACCCTTGACCATCGCGGTGCTCGATGCCGGCGGGCATCTGGTGACGCTGCAGCGCGAGGACGGGGCCAGCCTGCTACGGCCGCAGATCGCCACCGGCAAGGCCTGGGGCGCGATTGCCCTGGGCAAGGGCTCGCGCCTGCTGGCGCTGGACGCGCAGCAGCGGCCGGCGTTCATCGCCGCGCTCAACGGTTTGGGGCAGGGCAGCGTGGTGCCGGCCCCGGGCGGGGTATTGATTCGGGATCAGGAGGGGGTGGTGATCGGTGCGATCGGCATCAGCGGCGATTTGTCGGACGTCGACGAGCAGGTGGCGATCCAAGCAGTGGAAGCGCTGGATTTGCGGGCGGATGCCGGGGTGACGGCGTGATCTGAAACAAGTCCACACCGCGACCGGAGCCGTGGTGACGAAGCAGGGTGGCGTCGATAGACTGCCGCCCTCTCGTTTTTGTATCAAGGAAGATCTGTGTGAAGACGCTGCTTGGCATCACTCTGGCTACGGCCATGACCCTCTGTACTGCTTTTCTCCACGCTGGCGAAAGCCAGGACGCCGAAGACATTGCATTCCAGGCGCTCAAACCGGTGGTCACCGCGCTGATCAATGCCAGCGATGCCGAAGAGTTGATGGCCAGGGCCGATACGCTCGAAGCCACCGATACCTTGCAGGCCATTGCACTTTACTTGGCGGCCAATCGTGAAGATCCCAAGCAGATGCTTGCGCCTTATCGGGTCGCCGCGCTGTTTGCTCGTCGTGGCGATGACACGCTGGCTGAACGCTTTCTACAGGAGGCTGATGCTCGCGGCATGTGGTTTGGCCCGTTGTTGGCAGGCGACGAAGACTTTGCCGATCTGCGCCAGACCGCCACTTTCAAAACCGTGCTGGCCAACGCCCAGCAGCGATACAAGAAAATCGCACCAGGCAAGATTGGCGCTGTATACGTACTCAATCCTTCCTCCGGCATTCCTGCGCCAGCGGCCTGTCGGCCAGTGGTGGTCTGGTTGCACGGTTATGGCATCAACGGTGAACTCGATGAGAGCTATCAGCCGCTGGCGGACACCGGGGCAATCATTCTGGGCATCAACGGCACTGAGATGATCGACAGGGTCAACAGCTTTCGCTGGATCGGTCCGGGTTTTGAAGGCACCCATCAAGTGGTGCAGAACGGTCTTAAAGAGTTGGCAGCGCAGCAATGCATCGACCGCAAGCGTGTATACCTGATGGGCTTCTCCCAGGGTTCACAACATGCTGGCGCGTTGTTGGCGCAGCATCCGGACGATTACGCCGGAGCGTTGCTGCTGTCTCCCGGCGGCCAGCAAGCGACACCGACTGTCAGCAAGGCCCGCGGCAAGCGCGTATTTGTGATCAACGGCAAGCTGGAAGGACCGCGCAATCAGCAGATGAGTGCTGATTTCCGTAAGCTGTTCAGTAACGGCAATGAGGTCAAGTCCCGCACCCATGAGGGTGGACATTCCTTTCCCGATGACTGGAGCACATCGTTTCCGCAGGCGCTGCGCTGGTTGATGGGTAGCGAAGCCTGAAATCAAAAGATCGCAGGTTGGGCCAATCACTGCGGATGCGTTTGGCGAATGCCTGCGATCTTTTTTCTGATCTTGAGCCGGTCTGTCAGTCTGCCTGACAGCCCTTGAGCACCAGGCGGATGATGGTCTGGGCGGCGGCTTCGTAATCGGACTCGTCCAGTTTGGCCTTGCCGGTCACCACCGAGATCTGCCAGTCGAAGTCGGCATAGGTCTGGGTCGCCGCCCAGATGCTGAACATCAGGTGATGGGGATCGAGGGGCGCGATCTGGCCGCGATCGATCCAGGTCTGGATGCAATCGATGTTGTGCTTGGCCTGGGCGTTGAGCTGTTCCACCTGGTCCGGGCTCAGGTGCGGCGCGCCGTGCATGATTTCGCTGGCGAACACCTTGGAGGCGAAGGGCAGGTCGCGGGAGATGCGGATCTTCGAACGGATGTAGCCGCTCAGCACTTCGCTGGGCACGCCATCGGCGTTGAACGGGGTCGAGGCCTGGAGGATCGGCTCGATGATGCTTTCCAGGACCTCGCGGTAGAGGTTTTCCTTGGACTTGAAGTAGTAGTAGACGTTGGGTTTGGGCAGTCCCGCCTTGGCCGCGATATCGCTGGTTTTGGTCGCAGCGAAGCCTTTGTCGGCAAACTCTTCACTGGCTGCACGCAGGATCAGTTCTTTGTTGCGCTCGCGGATGGTGCTCATAAACCAGGTGATTCCTTACCTGTTCGGGCGGTTGCGCATGGTAGCACCGGCTTTGCGCGAGGCTCAAGAATGCCTCCCGCAAGCCCTCGTTGCACGTTATGCTGCGCCGCATTCATAACCTCAAGGAACCCATGATCCATGGCTGGAAGCAGTTTGCTGGTGCTGATCGACGATATTGCCGCGGTACTCGACGATGTGGCGCTGATGACCAAGATGGCGGCGAAGAAGACCGCCGGGGTGCTGGGGGACGACCTCGCGCTCAATGCCCAGCAGGTTTCCGGGGTGCGCGCCGAGCGCGAATTGCCGGTGGTCTGGGCAGTGGCCAAGGGCTCGTTCCTGAACAAACTGATCCTGGTGCCCGCGGCGCTGGCCATCAGCGCCTTCGCCCCCTGGCTGGTGACGCCGCTGCTGATGCTTGGCGGGGCCTACCTGTGTTTCGAGGGCTTTGAAAAGCTCGCCCACAAATTTCTCCACAGCAAGGCCGAAGACCAGGCCGAGCACCAGCAACTGGTCGAAGCCGTGGCGGACCCGGCGACCGACCTGGTGGCCTTCGAGAAGAGCAAGATCAAGGGCGCGATTCGCACCGACTTCATCCTCTCGGCCGAGATCATCGCCATTACCCTGGGCACCGTCGCCGATGCGCCGTTGATGCAGCAGGTGGTGGTGCTGTCGGGGATCGCCATCGTCATGACCATCGGCGTCTATGGCCTGGTCGGTGGCATCGTCAAGCTCGACGACCTGGGCCTGTGGCTGACGCAGAAACCGGGGCAGATGGCGAAGAGCATCGGCGGCGCCATCCTGCGCGCGGCGCCCTACATGATGAAAAGCCTCTCGGTGATCGGCACCGCCGCCATGTTCATGGTCGGCGGCGGCATCCTGACCCATGGCGTGCCAGCGCTGCATCACGGGATCGAGACGATCACGGCACGGACGGCCGAGGCGATTGGCGGGGTGTCGCTGCTCATGCCGACGCTGCTCAATGCCGTGGCCGGCATCGTCGCTGGCGCCGTGGTACTGGTCGTGGTGTCGCTGGCTGGCAAGCTGTGGCGTTCGGTCAAGGCCTGATCGGGATCTGACCCTCGCCACTATGGGGGCGAGGGTCAGGCTGGAAGCAGTTGCGCCACCGCCAGGCCGATCTTGTTGATCGCCTGTTCGATCTTGCGGTTGGGGACGCCGGCGAAGTTCAGCCGCAGGCAATTGCGGTACTTGCCGGCCGCGGAAAAGATATTGCCGTTGGCGATCTGGATGTCCTCGGCTTCCAGCAGCCGGTTCAGGGTGTAGGTGTCGAACTCGTCCGGCAGCTCCACCCACAAGGTGAACCCGCCCTGGGGTTTGCTGACCCGGGTGCCTTCCGGCAGGTAGCGGCTGACCCACTCGGTCATCAGGTCGCGATGGCGCTGGTACTGCTTGCGCATCCGCCGCAGGTGCGGCATGTAATGCCCTTTGGCAATGAATTCGGCGACCGCCAGTTGCGGCTGGGTCGCGGTGGTGCCGGAGCCGACGTATTTCATGTGCAGCACTTGCGGCAGGTAGCGCCCCGGGGCGATCCAGCCGATTCGCAGGCCCGGCGCCAGGGTCTTGGAGAACGAACTGCACAGCAGCACGCGCCCGTCTTCATCGAAGGATTTCAGGGTCCGTGGCCGCGGATAGCGGAACGCCAGGTCGCCATAGATATCGTCTTCGATGATCGGCACGTCATAGCGCTGGGCCAGGCGGATCATCGCGCGCTTGCGATCGTCCGGCATGATGTAGCCCAGCGGGTTGTTGCAGTTGGGCGTGAGCTGGATGGCCTTGACCGGCCACTGCTCCAGGGCCATTTCCATGGCTTCCAGGCTGATGCCGGTGACCGGGTCGGTGGGAATCTCCAGGGCCTTGAGGCCGGCGGCCTTGAGCAGCTGGATGATGCCGTGGAAGCAGGGGGACGCGATGGCCACGATATCGCCGGGTTCGCACAGGGCCCGGATGGCGATGGACAGGGCTTCCTGGCAACCGCTGGTGACGACGATTTCCGCCGGTGTCAGGCGACAGCCGGAATCGACGCCCAGGCGGGCGATCTGCTCGCGCAGGGTCAGCACCCCTTGCAGGTGGTTGTATTGCAGGCTCGGGTTGTCGCTGCGCCGGCTGATCCGCGCCAGGGCGGTCAACAGCGGCTTGAGGGTCGGTGCCGTAGTGTCGGGCATGCCGCAACCCAGCTGGATCGCGTTGGCGGTCTGTTCCTGGCGCATCAGGTCCTGCACCAGGTCCCACTGCGAAATATCCACGGGCCGCAACGATGGCCGTCCCATCTTCGGTAGTTCCGGCAAGCGTCGACCGGCGGGGACGAAATAGCCCGACTTGGGTTTGGGGATAGCCAGTCCCGAGCTCTCCAGAACCCGGTAGGCCTGCTGCACGGTGGTGAGGCTGACGCCGTGTTCGAGGCTCAAGGCCCGAACCGAGGGTAAACGTTCCCCTGGTCCATACAAGCCTTGCTCAATGCGGCTGCTGATGTATTCGGCGAGATTCAGGTATCGAGTCATGCGGGGACTGTAGCGACTCATCTGTCGTATAAAAAGTTACAGATTTCACTTTTTTTGAAATTTTTTCAGGGCAAAAAAGCGATCTGTACTGAGAAAAATCATCCGGCGTGTACCTATAAGACAGTCAATGCCTTTGGGAAGATGGCCCGCACTGCGCTGTACTGGTTGTTCTTTAATACAGCTGCGGCGCAATTCAGAATCTCCCAGGCAGCATGCAACGGGCTTCTCCCCCTCAAGCTACTTTAAGACGATGATTTCTCAAGGAAGAGCAGGGTAATGACGGCAAGGATCAAACTGACTCCGCAGATGGCTGAGTACGAACAGAAGTTCACCGACGGCGGTGAAGTTCGCTGGCTTCCTTACTTGATGTATTTCCACCCGACCGACCACAGTTCGGAGGTGGTCAATACAGATGCTTCGGGCTTCCGCTATTCGGAGTTGCTGGGCATACAGTATTCGGTGGTCAACAGCCGCCACGCCAAGAGCGTGCGGGTGCTGGCCGGCAGCTCGACGGTATTTGGCATCGGCGCCAGCTCGGATGCCTGGACGCTGCCGTCGCGACTGGCCGAGAACGACCCCGACAGCCGCCCCTGGATCAACTTCGGCGGTCGCAGCTTCAACTCGACCCAGGAACTGACCCTCTTCACCCTTTACCGTCATCTGCTGCCCAAGGTCGATGAGATCGTGCTGTTTTCCGGGTTCAACAACCTGGGGCTGGCCCGCCAGCCGCAGAGCAGCCGTGGCGAACATGGCGCGTTCTTCAACTGCAACCAGTTCTTCGACGCCATGCGTCCGGAGTCCCAGGCACCCAAGCGCGGCATGTTCCGTGCGCTGCTCGGCAAGGAAGAAGAGCCGACGCCCGAGCCGCCGCCGAGCATGGAAGAGCAGATCGAATACGCCGCCGACCTGACCCTGCGTCACCTGGATACCTGGCGCGCGCTGGCGGCCGACATGGGCGCCAAGCTGACCTTCATCCTGCAGCCGCTGGCCGGCTGGGTCCGGGAGAAGGGTTGCGACGAGGAAGAACAGCTGTTCGCCGAGCTGGATCGCGCCGGCAGTTTCAGCGAGGTCTATGGCGACATCCTGCAACCCAGTGTCTGCGAGGCCTATGCCGCCCGCCTGCGTGAGGGCGCGCAGAAGATGGGCGTGCGTTTCGTGAACATTACACCGCTGCTGTCCGAGGCCCTGCGGCCTGAACAGTGGCTGTTCGTCGACCGTATTCACTTCACCGACCAGGGGAACGATTTCGTCTCGAAAATCATCCTCGACGTTCTTTAAAGGAGTCTGCCATGAGTTACATCAAGAACTTGTTCCAACGCCTCTTCGGCAAGAAGAAAAAGAAGAAGCCGGACTCTTCGATCTACCCGATGTTCTGATCTCGACGCCCTCGGTCATTGCCTGCCGATGACTGAGGGCCGGCAATGGATTGCCTCGGTCTCCAACCTGGAAGGGAAGTAAACAGTATGTGGCGCCAGTTTTATCGATCAGTCAGCAACCCCGAGAGTTTCCTGGGGGATGTCAGTGTCCGGCGCCTGATGGGCCTGGCCGCGCCGGGCGAGTCCGGTGTGGGCGGCCTGCCCGGGTTACGGGTACAGATCGAGCACTGGCGCGACGAACAGACCCAGGTCTATCGCGAGCTGGCCAGCCAGGCCGCGGAACTGGGCAACCAACGGGAATTCGCCGAGGCGCTGCTGGTGCACTCGGCGCCCCTGGCCTCGGTCCTGGGCTGCTGGCTGCAAGGCATGAGCGCTCCCGGGGTCTTCGAGGACAGCGCGCAACTCAAGCTGATGGAGTTGCTGGCCCACGACGTGGGCGTCGGGCGGCCCCTGGCCTCGCGCGCGGATCACTTCAAGGCACTATTGGTGCAGGCAGGGCTGACGGCCTATGCGGTGCCGCCGTTCGAGCTGTCCACGCTCCCCGACCTGCCCGACGAACTCTTCGAATTGCCGGCCTTGCTGCAGGCGGTCAGCCGCCGCAGCGATGCCTTCGGCGACACCCTGTGCGGGATCGACTATGCCTGGCGCGTCCTCGGGCTGAGCCCCTGGTGGGCGGTGCTGGACGTACAGCAGCTGGAAACCCGCCGGCTCGACCTGAACCAACTGGATGAAACCGCGAGCGGCTCGGCGCTGGAGATCTCCCAGTGGGTCTGCGAGCAGGTCGCGGGCCTGGGCAGCCTTCGCCGCCTGCAACTGGAGGCGGGCGCCCAATGGGCATTCGCCGCCCTGAAGACCTTCAACGAGCGGTTGCTGGTGCACTGCCGGGCCGCGGTGTCGCCCGAGCGCCTGATGGGCAAGATGATCCAGCGCATGGCCCGGGCCGGCGCGGTCTACCACCAGGATTACAAGATGGAAGGCCGCAGCCTGGCGCAGTGGCTGCGCGAAGCTCAGGTCGACCCTGTGCCGCTGCTGGAAATGCTCTCCCGCAGCCGCCTGATCGTGCCTGGCAATGCTGCTAAGAGCTTGCTGGTCAACACGCTGGTGGCGCCCAACGGACGCATGTTCCGGATTTTCAGCGAGGCCGACCTGAGCGTCATCCGCAAATGGATCGATGGCCTGTCCGGGCCGATTCAACACGTGGAAGCGGCCGCCGCTCCTGCATCGATCCAGCCTGCCGGCTTGGTGCCCCAGGCGCTGGGCCAGGACATGCAGGAGCAGGGCCAGTGGCCGAAGAACCTGCGCGATGCCTACTTCGTCCTGCAGGGCAGGGCGCTGGGGCCAAGCACCCAGGCTTTCGCCGAGGCTTATGTGAAGCGCTGGCTCGAGCAGTCGCGGCGCTCATTGCGCAACTCCGAGCGCACCTTGCCCGAGTCCTGGAATGTGGGCGTGTTGCGTGAGTGGTTGCTGGACAAACACGACCGCCACGGCCAGGAGTTCGAAGAAAGCGACCCGGCCGCCATGCCGTCGCGGGAGGAGATCGTCGACTCCACCCTGCAACTGGCGCCGCTGACCCTGATCGACGGCGCCTGGCTGCAGGGTTTCACCGACCTGACCCTGGCGTCCTCCCATGTCGGCTACGCACTGTTCCAGACTTACTGGGATGAGCTGGGCAATGGCTCCTACGCCCTCAACCATCCGAAGATCTACCGCGACGGCCTGCGCCAGATGGGCCTGGAGCTGGCGCCTACCGGTGCCCGCGAATTCGCCGAAGACACGCGGCTGGACGAAGCGTCGTTCCGCCTGCCGGTCTACTGGCTGTGCCTGGGCAAGATGCCGGTCACCTTCATGCCGGAGATCCTCGGCATGAACCTGGCGATGGAACTCTCGGGCGTTGGCGGCAGCTACCGTTCGGCCCGACGGTTCCTGCGGCACTACGGGTTCAGCACCGCCTTCGTCGACCTGCACAACACCATCGACAACGTCACCACCGGGCATTCGGCCTGGGCGGTGGATGCCATCGACGCCTACATGCGCCAGATCGCCGCCGCTAAACCGGCGGAGCTGGAAGCGCACTGGCAGCGGGTCCGCGTCGGTTACGAATCCCTGGCGCCCATGCCGGACCGCATGACTTCCTGGCTGCGACGCCTGGGCATCGGCTCCGCGGGCACGGTCTTGCCCAAGCGCCAGGCGCAGGGCGAGGACCAGGCACTGTTCCATCACGAAGCTATTGTCCCGGCCGCAGCGGTTGGCGTAACGGCCTGAACTTCAAGGAGCGTCAATGTCTCTGGTCAATGTGCACAACGAGTGGGATCCGCTGGAAGAAATGATCGTCGGCGTCGCCCAGGGCGCCCAGGTGCCGCGCGCGGACCGCGGGCTGTTCGCCCTGGACTACAGCGAGCAGCATGACTACATCGAAGACATCCCGTCCGGCCCTTACCCGGAGCAGGTCATCGAAGAGGCCAGCGAGGACCTGGATGCCTTTGCCGCCTTCCTGCGTTCCCACGGGGTCACCGTGCGGCGCCCGGACGTCAGCGACCATCGCGCGGTGTTCGGCACCGCCGCCTGGAAAACCGACGGCGAATACAACTACTGCCCGCGGGACGTGCTGCTGCCCATCGGCCAGACCATCATCGAAGCGCCGATGGCCCTGCGCAGCCGCTACCTGGAGCCGTTCGCCTATCGCCGTCACCTGGCCGACTACTTCGCCAGCGGCGCCAACTGGATTTCCGCGCCCAAGCCGCAATTGCTGGACAGCACCTACCGGATCAACCCCAGCGAGGGTTCGATCATCGCCAACGAGGAGCCGATCTTCGATGCCGCCAACGTGATCCGTGTCGGCGAGGACATCCTCTATCTGGTGTCGCGCAGCGGCAACGAGCTGGGTTGCCAGTGGTTGCAGCGGGTGCTGGGCGAGCGTTACCGGGTGCACCCGGTGAGCGGTGTGTACGACGGCACCCATCTGGACACCACCATCACCGTGGTCCGGCCCGGGCTGGTGGTGCTGTGCCCGGAGCGGATCCGCAAGGACCAGGTGCCGGCGCTGTTCAAGAACTGGGACATCATCTGGGCGCCGGACATGGTCGACACCGGCTATTGCTGGTCCTACCCGCGGGCGTCGATCTGGCAGGGCATGAACTTCATCATGGTCAACCCGGGGCTGGCGGTGATCAACGACCAGCAGCTGCCGCTGATCCGCGCCCTGGAAAAACACAGGGTCGACGTGGCGCCGCTGAAGATGCGCCACGCCCGCAGCCTCAGTGGCGGCTTCCATTGCGTGTCGGTCGACATCCGTCGCCGCGGCACCCTCGAAGACTATCGTTGAGCGGAGCCTGGGGCATGCAGAATCTGGACTACTACGCCATCATCCTGTTCGCGATTTCCACCTGCGTGACGCCGGGACCGAACAACGTGATGCTGATGTCTTCGGGGGTCAACTTCGGCATCAGTCGTACCTTGCGCCACGTCGCGGGAATCAACATCGGCTTCCCGCTGATGCTGATCGCGGTGGGGCTCGGCGCCGGCGCGGTATTCCATCGCTATCCCAGCCTGCACGACATCCTGCAGGTCATCGGTGCCCTGTACATGCTGTACCTGGCCTACCGGATCGCCACGGCGCCCACGGTCGATCTCGATGACCAGGGTGGGCGGCCGCTGGGCTTTACCGGCGCGGCGCTGTTCCAGTGGGTCAACCCCAAGGCCTGGATCATGGCGGTGGGCGCGGTCCTGGCCTACACCACGCCGGTGGGTTCCTACAGTGCGCAGATCCTGCTGATCGCCCTGATCTTCTTTCTCTTCGGCTCGCCCTGCTCGATGGTCTGGGTACTGTTCGGGCGCTATTTGCGGCGCTTTCTCAGCGAGCCGAACCGGCTGCGGCTGTTCAATATTTCAATGAGTGTGTTGTTGGTGGTGTCGTTGATTCCGGCATTGAAAAGCCTGCCGGTCTCAAGTTGGTTGCACGGATGATTGACTGTGCACAGACACAGGGAACTTCCATGGATTGGCATGAAGCTATGAGGATGAGCGTTTAAATGGCTACTTACGTATTAGGGATTTCGGCGTTCTATCACGACAGCGCGGCCGCGCTGGTGAAGGACGGGGTGCCAGTGGCTGCGGCCCAGGAAGAGCGTTTCACACGGGTGCGGCACGACGCGGCGTTTCCGGCCAATGCCATCAAGTACTGCCTGGACGCCGAGGGCATCGGCCTCAATGATCTGACCGCCGTGGTCTATTACGAAGACCCGCAGGAAAAGTTCTCGCGGATGATTTCGTCCTTCGCCAGTGGCGGCATCAGCGGCGCGCGCACCTTTATCAGCACCATGCCGGAATGGATCCGCTGGAAGCTCAATGTGCTCAAGTTCATCGACGAGAAACTCGAGGAACTGGGGCGGGGCACCGGGCCGCTCACCGTCGCTTCGCAGCACCACCGCTCCCATGCCGCGGCGGCGTTTTTCCCGTCGCCGTTCGAGCAGGCGGCGGTGCTGTGCATCGACGGCATCGGCGAATGGCATTCGACCACGATCTGGAAGGGCGACGGTTCCAAGCTCGACCTGATGAACTCGATTTCCTACCCGCACTCGGTCGGCCTGTTCTACTCGGCCTTCACCTATTACTGCGGCTTCAAGGTCGACTCCGGCGAATACAAGCTCATGGGCCTGGCGCCCTATGGCCGGCCGATCTATGCCGACAAGATCCGCAAGGAACTGATCAACATCCGCGCCGACGGCTCGTTCACCCTGAACATGAAGTACTTCGAATACCTGCGCGGCGAGCGCATGGTCGGCGAAGCCTTCGAGGAACTGTTCGGCGGCCCGGTGCGCAAGCCGGAAAGCCCGATCACCCAGCGCGAATGCGACCTGGCGGCGTCGGTGCAACTGGTGACCGAGGAAGTGGTGCTGGGGCTGGCCACCGCGGCCGTGCGCCAGACCGGTTATCGCAACCTGTGCCTGGCCGGTGGCGTGGCGCTCAACTGCGTGGCCAACGGCGTGCTCAGTCGCTCCGGACGTTTCGACTCGATCTGGATCCAGCCCGCGGCCGGCGACGCCGGTTGCGCCCTGGGGGCGGCCATGGACTATTCGGTCAAGCGCACCGGGCGTCCGCACCTGGGCAGCAAGAAGCTCGATGCCATGAGCGGCAGCCTGCTGGGGCCGGGTTTCGGTGACGAGGAGATCCAGGCGTTCCTCGATGCCAACCAGTACCCGTACCGGCGCTTCGAGAACACCGACCTGTATGACGAAACCGCGCGCCATCTGGCCGACGGTGCCGTGGTCGGCTGGTTCCAGGGGCGCATGGAGTTCGGTCCGCGGGCCCTGGGCGCGCGCTCGATCCTCGGCGATCCGCGCAACCCCGAGATGCAGCGCACCATGAACCTGAAGATCAAGTACCGCGAATCCTTCCGGCCTTTTGCCCCGGCAGTGTTGGACGAGGACGCCCAGTCCTACTTCGACATCTGCGAGAAGAGCCCGTACATGCTGATGGTTTCCCAGGTCACCGACTCGATCAAGACCGAGGAATCGCGCAAGCCCGGCGGCCCCGAGCGTGGCCTGGGCAGCATCAATTCGATCCGCTCGCAGTTGCCGGCGATCACCCACGTCGACCTGTCGGCGCGGGTACAGACGGTGACCGAGGAAAACAACGCGCCGTTCACCCATCTGTTGCGCAGTTTCAAGAAACGCACCGGCTGCTCGGTGCTGGTCAACACCTCGTTCAACGTGCGTGGCGAACCGATCGTGTGCAAGCCGGAAGAAGCCTACGCCTGCTTCATGCGCACCGAGATGGATGTGCTGGTGCTGGGGAGCTTCATTCTCGAGCGCAAGACCCAGCCGGAGTTCGTCGAAGAGGTCGATTGGCGTAACGAGATCCCGCTGGACTGATCCCTCACTCACTTTTTATTCAGGAGATATGGCCATGCTCAGGTTGCTTTCGTTGTTGATGTTCGCTGTGGTGTTGGTACCTATCGGTTGGGTGCGCCGGATTTTCAACTCGTCGCGCTTCAGCCAGCGTTTCCATCAAGGCTCGACGGCGTGGGACCACCCGGAGAACACCCGTTAGGCCGCATAACTGCAAGGGCTCGGATCCATGTCAACGGTCATCTACAAGAACTTGAATGCCTCACCGATTCTCGCCGTCAATGGCAACGGGGTCTGGCTTGAGGATGCTTCGGGCAAGCGCTATCTCGACACCTGTGGCGGGGTAGCCGTTTCCAGCCTGGGACATGGACATCCACGGATCGCTGCGGCTATCGCGCAGCAGGCGAAAAAACTCAGTTGGGCCCACGCCGGCAGCTTCACCACACAGGCCGCCGAGGAATTGGCGGACCTGCTGGTGGGCGCTTCCGGCGGCTTGGCCAAGGCGCAGTTCCTGTCCGGCGGCTCCGAGGTCATGGAGCTGGCGATGAAAATCGCCTACCAGTATCAGTGCGAGCGCGGGCTGCCGGGCAAATCGCTCTTCATCTCGCGGCGCCAGAGTTACCACGGTAGCACCCTGGGAACCCTGGCGATTTCCGGCAACCTCCAGCGGCGCGGGGTGTTCGAGCCCTTGCTGGGGCCCGCCGAGTTCGTTTCGCCCTGTTATGCCTATCGCCATCAGGGTGCCGATGAAAGCGACGAGCAGTACGGGGATCGCCTGGCGCTGGAGCTGGACGAAAAGATCCGGGCGCTGGGCAGCAACAAGGTTGCGGCGTTTTTCGCCGAGACCGTGGTCGGTTCCACCAACGGCGCGGTGCCGCCGGTGCCGGGCTACTTCCGCAAGATCAAGGCGGTGTGCGAGCGCCACGACGTGCTGCTGATTCTCGACGAGGTCATGGCCGGCATGGGCCGTACCGGCCGGCTGTTTTCCTATGAGGACGACGGCATCGTGCCGGACCTGGTCGCGGTCGGCAAAGGTCTGGCCGCCGGCTACCAGCCGATCTCGGCGTTGCTGGTCAGCAAACAGGTGCATGAGGCCATGGCGGGCAACTCCGGGGTGCTGGGCAACGGCCAGACCCACGTCAACCACCCCTTGGCCTGCGCCATTGCGCTGGAGGTCCAGCGGATCATCCAGGAGGAACACCTGCTGCAGGCTGTGCGCCTGCGAGGCGAACAAATGCGCCATGGCCTGCGCGAGTGCCTGGCGCGCTTCGAGCACGTCGGCGATGTGCGCGGGCGCGGCCTGTTCATCGGCGTGGAGTTCGTCCAGGACCGGGCGACCCGCGAGCCTTACCAGGGCGGCGGCCATTACGCCGCGCGGCTCAAGGAGCAGGCGCTGGCCCAGGGGCTGCTGATCTATCCGGGCACGGGGACCGCCGATGGGGTCCAGGGGAATCACGTGCTGTTCGCGCCGCCTTTCATTGCCAGCGAGACGGAAATCGCCGAGATGGTCGAACGCTTCACATCGGTGGTCGAGGCTTGCCAGCGCGAGTAGCGGGGAGGGCGGGATCGGGGGTGTTTTGGAAATCTACCAACAGCCATTAATGGAAAAGACAATGCAGACCATCGAACCATGCAAGGACAAAGTTCTATTGTCGGTGTGCACCATGGACTGGTGCGATCACGGCGTCGAATTCGCCAAGACGGTTTTTTCCAACCTGGAAGTGTTCTGTTGGGACCCGGGCGATCCCTATCCGTATCACCTGGAAGACTGGGAAGGCGACTGGATCATTTCCTATCGCGGCGACTTCATCTTCCCGGCGAGCATCTATCAGCGGGCCCGCAAGGGCGCGATCAACCTGCACCCGGCTCCGCCCAAATACCGGGGCCTGGGCAGCCAGCATTACGCGATTTACTACCAGGACGAGACCTACGGTTCGACCTGCCATCACCTGGCGCCCTCGGTGGACAGCGGCGACATCATCCATGTCGCGCGGTTCAATGTCGCGCCGGCGGAAACCGCCTCTTCGCTGCGCCTGCATGTCGGCGCCTATTGCCTGCAGCAGTTCATCCACCTGTTGACCGACTACATCCTGCAAGGCCGTCCGCTGCCGGTTTCCCCCGAGCGCTGGGGCGATCGGCTGTACAAGCAATCCGAACTCAAACCCTGGATGGAAAAGATCCGGGCCGAAGAACCCGATCACCGCTGCTTCAAGTAGCGAGGCGGGATGCCGGCCCGCGCGGGCGGCATCCCCCGGTTGATAAACCCTGCTCCCGCGACTTCTACAAGAGACCGTCAAATGTTTGATCTATCGAGCTTTGGTGCTGCTATGGCTGTGTATGTCATCGGGACCGCCAGCCCTGGCCCGGGTAATTTGGCGATCGCCAACACCTCGCTCAGCTATGGGCGGACCCCGGGGCTGGCATTGGCGGCCGGGGTGATTTCCGGTTCGTTGTGCTGGGGGGCGATGACAGCGGCGGGCGTCTCGGCCCTGCTGATGTCCCATGCCCAGGTGCTGGTCTGGCTGAAAATCCTCGGCGCCTGCTACCTGTTGTGGCTGGCCTACAAATCGATCCGCGGCGCCCTGAGCCCGAACGCGGTTAGCCTCAATCGGGCCCGGGCCAAGCAGAGCCGGACCCTGGGCTTCTACCTGCAAGGGCTGGGCATCCACTTGACCAACCCCAAGGCGGCCCTGACCTGGTTCACCGTGACCACCGTCGGGCTCAGTGCCACGGCACCGTCCTGGGCCAGCTTCGTGCTGGTGGGCAGCTGTGCGGTCGCCGGCTTCGTGATTTTCTGCGCCTACGCCCTGGCTTTTTCCGCGCGTTCGGCGGAGCCGTTTTTCGTCCGTACGCGCAAGGCATTCGGCCTGGTGTGCGGGGCGTTCTACTCGATGGTCGCCGCCGGTTTCATCGGGTCCTTGCTGTAAGCGTGGGTAAGACTCGCCCGCGGCATTCACCGGGGGCGAAAACAATGAATCAGCGCTCTGTTCAGGGCATGTATTTAGCGGGATGAATGTTATGCCGTTGTCGATCGACTTGTTGTTGGCGTTCGCCTTGTTTGCCTTTGTCACCTCGGTGACCCCCGGACCGAATAACGCCATGTTGCTGGCCTCGGGAGTGAATTTCGGATTCCGGCGCACGGTGCCGCATATCCTGGGGATCAGCTCGGGGTTCCTGGTGCTGGTGCTGGCCGTCGGGCTGGGCCTGGGGGCGGTGTTCGAGGCCTACCCAGTGTTGTACAAGGTGCTGCGCTACGTTGGCGCGGCCTATCTGTTGTACCTGGCATGGAACATTGCCCGCTCCGGGCCGGTGTCCCAGGAAGTCGACGGCAAGGGGCGGCCGCTGGGGTTCTGGGGCGCCGCGGCGTTCCAGTGGGTCAACCCCAAGGCCTGGGTCATGGCGCTGGGGGCCATCAGTACCTACACGCCGTTGCAGGGTTACTTCTTCAACGTGGTGGTGATCGCCAGCCTGTTCGCCTTGATCAACGCACCGAGCGTCGGAGTCTGGGCCGGGTTTGGCAGCGTGTTGCGCAATGTCTTGCGCGATCCGCGCTGGTTGCGCCTGTTCAACTACGGCATGGCGTTGCTGCTGGTGATTTCGTTGTTCCCGCTGCTGCAAGCCTGACGGGCCTGGGTGTACTGCCGCCACCGCCGCCACCGGCGAGTGGCGGTTTTTTTTGCCCATTCATTGCACCGGGAGCGCAGCCGCCACCCCGGGTTCGTGGCGCGTCAGGCGGCACCACTTGTGCCAGGTGAATTGCAGTTGCAGCAGGGCCGCCCTGGCCATTTCCAGGTCCTGTTCCGGCCAGTGCGGCGCCTGTTCCAGGACCTTGAGCAGGGCGATGGTCGGCGCATCCAGCTGAGCGTGGCGCTGGGGTGTCGGCCCGCCTGACTTGAGCAGCAGGGCGATGCTGTGCAGGTAGCGCTCGCGCTCCATGCCCAGCGTCCCGTCCGCGGCGCCCAGGCTGGCGCGCAACTGCAGCAGTTCATCGCCCAGGTCGAGCCCGAGCAGACCGTTGTCCCAGTGCTGGCGGCGTTCCTGCGGCAGGCTTTCGGAGTGGCGGGCCAGGCGGATCAGGCGATCGGCCATGCGCCCGCCGAACCAGCTTTCGGCCTGTTCCAGCGGGCGCGAGGTGAGTTGCGTCAGGTCGAACAGCGAGGCTCGGAACATCCGCCGGTAGTGATGTTCGCCGGGGTTGAGGCTGACCAGGCGGAACACCAGCACCGCGATGCCGACGCCGATCAGGGTGGCCATGGCTTTGTTGAGAAAATTGGCCAGGTCATAGGTCATCAGGTTGCCGGGGCCGACGTTATTGACGAAGAAGATGCAGAACGCCGAGGCCACGGGCGCCATCTTCGGCCGGCCCATGCACAGCGAGGCGAAAAACAGTGGTATCCCCAGGCCCATCCACAACAGCGGGAAACCGTCCCAGCCGGGCAGCAGGACCAGGCCGACGAACCCGGCGACCGGGACCGACAGGGCGATACCCTTGAGGAAGTTGAGGCTGGAGGCGGAGGGGTTTTCCCGGCCGGCGAACAGGCTCAGCACCACCCCGCAGATCGACACCGCCCCCAGGCCCGAAGGCCAGGCCGAGAGCACCCAGAAGCCGGCCACGGCGAGAAACGCCAGGGCGCTGCGCAGGCCGCCGAGGAGGCCCAGTTCAATGTCCCGGTGCCAGGACAGGGCGCCCGGCGCCCCCTGGGGTACCTGGCCCTGTTCGACGGCCTGTAGCGTCCGCGCGCTGCGTTCGAGCAGAGCCGGCACCTGAGCCAGCTGCATCAGGCACAGATGGGCGTCCTGGGACAGGTCGCGATCCTGCAGGGCTTCCTGGAGGCGCACGGAGAGCTGGACGATCTGTGCCTGGCTGCCGTGCTCCAGGGCCGTGGCCAGTTGCTCGATCAGAGGGCTCACGATGGCGTTGGCGATGCTATCGAGCATCAAGCGCTGGCGAGCCACGCCGCGAGCCGCCCGCAGCAGGCTCAGCAGGTCGCGGCTGAGCACGCGCAGGGCCCGGGAACGGCGGCGGCCCTGGGGCCCTTCGAACCAGGCGTGATCGCGCTGGGCATCGACCGCCACCAGCTTGCCGAGGGCTTCCAGCAAGCCCTTGCGCTGGTCCTTGCCGATCAACTCGGAGGCGGCGGCGCGCCTGCCGGCCTGCCAGGCCAGCATGCCCTGGGCGGCCAGCGCCTGCTCGACCCGGCGTGGCCAGAGCACAGTGCTGGCGAGCGCCGCGCAGACGATCCCCAGGCTGATTTCCGAGCAGCGCGCCAGCGCCTGGTCAAAGACCTGCAGCGGATGGGCGGTGGCGGGCAGGGCGATGATCGCCGCGGTGTAGCCGGCGAGGACAAAGCCGTAGGAGGCATGATTGCGCAGCAGCGAGGCGCCGGTGGTGCAGAAGGCCAGCCACAGTGCCATCGCCAGCAGGAACAGCAGGGGCGCCTGGCCGCACAGCGCGATCAGGCCAATCGAGGCCAGGGCCCCGGTCAGGGTGCCCAGCAGACGATAGGCGCCCTTGGCCAGGACCATGCCGCTGCTGGGCTGGCTGACGATGAAGACGGTGGTCAGCGCCCATTGCGGCTGTTCGAGGTTGAAACGAAAGGCCAGGTACAAGGCAATGCCGCCGGCGATCATGTTCCGCAGGGCGAACAGCAGGTCGTGGCGGCCGGGAGCCAGGACGGCCAGCCAGAAATCGGGGAGGCGCAGGGTGGGGCTTTTCATTCGCAAGTCACATTGATAGCTAGCTAATGATTAGTAGCGTATCTATTCGCCCAGGAAATGCCAATCGGGATTTTTTCCTGTTCGGTGCGGGGGCGGGCAGGGGGGCTTTCGCTGGTGCGAAGCCATGGCAAGGGCCCGGCGCCAGTGCGCCGGGCCCCGGAGGGATCACTCGGCGATCTGCAGCTTGCGGGATTCGGTGTAGACGTAGCGGACCTTTTCGTACTCGAACGGTGAGTTCAGCTCGCCGTAGCGGAAGTTGGTCTGATAGCGCTTGTCGATACTGCGCAGGACCCAGATCTCCGGATGGTTTTCACTGACCTTGGAAACGTTGAGGAAGTTGATCGCCGACTCGGCGGTGTAGTCCACGGCCAGCCCCGCGGTGTCACGCAGGTTCGAGGGGCCGAGGATCGGCAGGACGAAGTAGGCGCCGGCCGGCACGCCGTAGAAGCCCAGGGTCTGGCCGAAGTCTTCGCTCTGGCGCGGCAAGCCCATGCTGGTGGCCGGGTCCCAGAGACCCCCGATACCGATGGTGGTGTTGAGCAGCAGTCGGGCGGTGGTGTTCAGGGAGCGCTGGCCCTTGAACTGCAAGAGGCTGTTGACCAGGTTGGGCACGTCGCCCAGGTTGTTGAAGAAGTTGCTCACGCCGGTGCGCAGGAAGCTCGGGGTGATGTAGCGATAACCGTCGACCACCGGCAGGAACACCCATTGGTCGAATCGGTAGTTGAAGTGGTAGACCCGGCGGTTCCACGACTCCAGCGGGTCGTAGACATTCAGCGCGGTGAGGCTCGAACGCTCGAATTCGCGCTGGTCCAGGCCCGGGTTGAAGGTGAGTCGCTTGAGCGGCTGGGTGAAGCCGTCCGGGTCGGCGGCCGGGGGAGCAGGGGGCTTGCTGTCGTCGGCGTGGGCATAACCTGCGCAGAGCAACGCAGCGATAGGCAGGAGGTGTTTAGCCACGGAAGAACTCCAGCATGGCGTCGCTGTTGACGCGGTAGTTGAGGTTGCCGCAATGGCCGCCATGGGGGTAGACCGTCAAGCGGTCACCGAAGGTCTTGCGCAGGAAACCCAGGTCGCCCGGGCCGAGGATCACATCGTCGGCGTTGTGCATCACGGCGATTTTCGGGCTGTCGTGCAGGTAGTCCTTGAGCGCGTACAGGCTCACCTGGTCGATCAGTTGCAGCACGCTGCCGCCGTCGGTGCGGGCCCGCCACATCGGGATCACCTGCTCGGTGATGTAGCAGTCGAAGTCGCATTGCATGGCACGCTTGAGGAAGGGCGTGAGGTTGGTGCCTTCGCTGATCGGGTACTTGGGCGGGGTGATCAGGCCGCGGCGGTTGATCAGGTCCGAGGTGAACGCGATGTCGGCGGCGGAGAAGCGGAACGAGGTGCCGATCAGCATTGCCATCTGCTCGTTGCTCAGGTGCTGCTTGGATTGCTGGAAGTCGTAGAGCAGGGCGTCGTTGAGGTCGATGTAGCCCTTCTGCTGGAAGTAGCGGGTCAGTTTGTCCAGCACCAGCTCATAGAAAGTGGTGGTGTTGTCGATGCCCTTGACCTCGGTCTGCACCAGCTTGTCGAGGTTGGTGACGGAGGTGTAGAGGTTGACCGGCGGGTTGAGCAGCAGGACTTTCTTGAAGTTGAAGCTGCGCCGGGTTTCGTCCAGCTTGCTGACGAAAGCGGCGTCCAGGGCGCCGAGGCTGTAGCCGGTGAGGTAGAAGTCGGTGACCGGCAGTTTCGGGTTCTGTGCGCGTACCGCCTGCATCACGCGGTACATGTCTTCGGCATCGTCCTTGGTCACGCCCGGGGTGGCGAAGCGCGAGGCGGCGCTGATGAAGTCGAAGCTGGTGGGCGAGGACAGTTGCACCACGTGGTAGCCGGCCTGGTAATACAGCTTCTTCAGGTATTCGTTGAGGCTGCTGTCGTAACGCGCGCCGGTGCCGGCGATCAGGAAGATCAGCGGAGCGTCATGGTCCTGCTCGGCGATGCGGTAGGTGAGCTTCTTCACCGCCCAGAAGTTGTCCGGCAGGATGAATTCGCGCTCGGGACGCAAGGTCAGGCTGCGGTCCGACTGCCTGATATCGTCGTCGCTCGGCAGCTTGGGACGCAGATCCGGCGGGGTGGTGGCGATGGTCGCCTCGAACGGGTTGGTCAGGGGATAGCCATAGCTGGTGGCGTCGATGTCGACCGCCAGCGCGGACGCACTTGAGATAAGGCCACCCAGCAGGGCAGCGAAGCGCAAGGAACGGAGCATGACTGGATCCCTTAGAGGAAGGTGCCGGGTGAAGTTCGCAGCCTATGACCACCGGGTTGTCGCCGAAGTGCCATGATGCGGCACAAAAAGCGCTCGGGGCGGGGTAAAGCCGGATCGGCGGTAATAAATAGTCGCCAGACGATACACGTTGCCGCTGTTGGCTGAACAGTTATCTGTGCAACAGGCTTGCTTACCGGCCTTGGGCGATTATGCTGGGTGCCGTTTTGGTTTATCGGAGAGCTTCATGTCCCGCCGTCTTCCCGTGATTCTGCTGCTTGTTGTCCTGCCGCTGTGGCTGGCCGCCAGTTATGGCGCGCGTTATAGCTTCATGGAGGACGCTCGATGGGTCGGCATCTGCGTCGACGAGGCGAGCCGCTGGGAGTGCCAGCTGCGCTCCAACCTGGGGCTGCTGATCCACTTCAAGGTCATGGGTTGGGCGGCGCTGGCGGCGGCCCTGGTCGCTTTCGTGGTGCCGGGGCGCGCCGGCTGGAACCTGGCGGCGCTGGCGCTGCTGTTCGGCTTTCCGGCCCTGGCGCTCTACAACACCAGCCTGGCGGTGTTTGCCATCGTGATCGGCGCCTTGCGCCTGGTGCGGGCGTCAACTAGTCGCGCTCTGTAGGAGCGAAGCTTGCTCGCGATGAACGATGCCGCGGTATGGCTGTCGCACCACGGCGTTGCCATCGCGGGCAAGCCTCGCTCCTACAAGGTCTTGCGGGCCCGCAGGTTGCGCCACAGGGCGGCGACCATCAGCACGCTGACCAGGGCCCAGCCCCAGGCCTGCTGGTTTTCCAGGCCTTCGCGATACAGCTGCGGGGCGATGCCGGCGCCGACGATAAAGGTCAGCAGGGCGATTTCGCGGCGCGGCACCCGGACCGGACGGCACAGGTACACCAGGGCCGGCAGGATCAGGGCCGCGCTGGGGAAGCTGCGATAACGTGGCTCGAACACCAGTTCCAGCATCATCACCGCGGCGGCGAAACCGGCGGTGGCGAGCAGCCAGCCGGCGCGTTGTTCCAGGGTCTTGAAGGCACGCTCGCGCCAGCCGCTCCTGGTGCTCAGGGTCAGTGCCGCGTGCGCCAGCACCAGCAGGTTCAGGACCAGCAGCAGGCCTGCCCAGAACCATTCCCCGGCAAAGCGGCTGGTGACCCGCGCCAGTTCGCCCCAGGCACCGATGGCGCAGGCGCCCAGGGCCCCGAGCAGCGGCAGGAGCAAGGCCGCGCGAGTACCGCGCACCCGCCCACCGAGCACCAGGGTGGCGAGGAAGATCACCCCACCCACCCCCAACCACACCGGCCAGTAAGGCAGGTTCGACACCGGCCCGGCGAGCACGCCCTTATCCTGGCGATCGGCATCGAACAACCCCCAGTAACCGCCGACCGCCCCTTCGCTGGCCCGTTTCCAGGGCTGGTCGAAGGCCTCGATCAGGTTGTAATGCCAGCCATTCTGTTCGGCCATGGCCACAAAACCACGGATGAACTTGGCCTCGTTGACCCGGCTCGGCAGGGCGGTTTCGCGCTGGCGGCCTTCGCTGGGCCAGCCGGTTTCGCCGATCAGCACGTCCTTGGGGGCGAATCGGTTGCCGAACACCTGGCGCACCTGCGCCACATGGTTCAGCGCGGCGTCGATATTGGACGGATCGTCTTCCCAGTAAGGCAGCAGGTGGATGGTCAGGAAGTCCACCGCCGGGGCGATTTCCGGGTGCTTGAGCCAGAACTCCCAGACATCCGCGTAGGTGACCGGCTGCTTGACGTGGGTCTTGACCTTGTTGATCAGCCTGGCCAGTTGCGGGCCGGTGACTTCCTTGCGCAGCAGGGCTTCGTTGCCGACGATCACCGAGCTCACCACATCCGGGTTGGCGTTGGCCGAGGCGATCAGCAGGTCGACTTCTTTCTCGGTGTCCACCGGGTTGCTGTTGACCCAGGCCCCGATCATCAGCTTCAGGCCGTGCTTGCGTGCCAGCTCCGGCAGGGCTTCGAGGCCGGTCATGGAGTAGGTGCGGATGCACTCGAAGCGTGTTGCCAGCAGCGCCAGGTCGGCATCCATGCGCTCCGGGCGCAGTCGGAAGGGCTGGTCGAAGGGCGACTGGTCCTTGTCGAACGGGGTGTAGGAGGCGCATTGCAGCTTGTGGCTGGCGCTGGCGACATCGGGCAGCACCACCGGCTGGCCGAGGCCGTACCAGAAGCCGCAGAGGGCGAAGAGCCCCAGCAGGCAAGCGAACAGATAGGGCAGGAGCGGGAAGCGGGCAATCGAAGGCATGGTCGGGCCGTCAGGGAACGAAGCCGGGCATCTTACCCGCATTTGCCGCGGCCCAGGTGGCCTGCATGCGGTCGACCGGCAAAGTTCGGGTGGCGCCGGCAGCGTTTTTTGCGGCGCTGGTTACTGGCTATCTGATGTCGTTGCTGAGTGTCTTGAGGTCGTAGCCAGAGCAGGTCTGCTTTGGCGCCGGGTTGATGATCGATGCGTCAGGGCTCCCATACATGAATCGCGCTGACGTTCGAACGAGTGGGTGGTGAAGAGATAGGGGCGCGGTGCGCCATAACAATACGTTGAAGCGCCGCGGCATCCGCCGGGCGCAGCACTTTCGGGGAAGTAACGATGAAGATGCGACGACTCTTAGGCGCAGGTGCCGGTCTGGTACTTGCGATCAGCTCCACCCTGGCCAGCGCCGACAGCAAGACCCTGAGCATCGGCTATGTCGACGGTTGGTCGGACAGCGTGGCGACCACCTACGTGGCCTCCGAAGTGATCAAGCAGAAACTCGGTTATGACGTGAAGCTGCAGGCGGTAGCCACCGGGATCATGTGGCAGGGGGTGGCCACCGGCAAGCTGGACGCCATGCTGTCGGCCTGGCTGCCCGTGACCCACGGCGAGTACTGGGCCAAGAACAAGGACAAGGTGGTCGACTACGGCCCCAACTTCAAGGACGCGAAAATCGGCCTGATCGTGCCGGAGTACGTCAAGTCCAAGAGCATTGCCGACCTGAAGGACGACCCCACCTTCAAGAACAAGATTGTCGGTATCGACGCCGGCTCGGGCGTGATGCTCAAGACCGACCAGGCGATCAAGGACTACGGTCTGGACTACAAGCTGCAAGCCAGCTCGGGCGCGGCGATGATTGCCGAACTGACCCGCGCCGAAGAGAAGAACGAGTCCATCGCGGTGACCGGCTGGGTGCCGCACTGGATGTTCGCCAAGTGGAAACTGCGGTTCCTGGAAGACCCGAAAGCGGTCTACGGCGCTGCTGAAACCGTCAACAGCATCGGCAGCAAAGGCCTGGAGAAGAAGGCACCCGAGGTCTCGGCCTTCCTGAAGAAATTCCAGTGGGCGTCCAAGGATGAAATCGGCGAGGTGATGCTGGCGATCCAAGAGGGCGCCAAGCCGGAAACGGCCGCCAAGGACTGGGTGGCGAAACACCCGGAACGGGTCGCCGAATGGACCGCTAACTGATCGCGAAGCGTCTGGCTCGCAGGTCTCGAGGCCGTCGGGTGTTTTCACCCGGCGGCCTTTTGTTTTGCCCGGTGAAAAGTGCGTATCAGGGGGGACTGTCGTTCTAATACTAAGGTCGTCTGGCACCTGTTCCCGAGCTGCATAGAGTGGACTACGTTCCAACCAAAATCTGTGCTGCGAGGATAAAAACAATGAACGACAGCATCTACCTCTCGATTCAAAACAGCTCGCGTTTCAAGGAGCTGGTCAGCAAGCGGGAGCGATTCGCCTGGATACTTTCGGCGATCATGCTCGGGCTCTATGCAGGCTTCATCCTGCTGATCGCCTACGGACCCCATGTACTGGGGGCGAAACTCAGTCCTGAATCATCGATCACCTGGGGCATTCCCATCGGTGTCGGGCTGATTGTCGCGGCCTTTGTGCTGACCGCTATCTACGTGCGACGCGCCAACGGCGAATTCGACGACCTGAACCATGCGATTCTCAAGGAGGCTCAGCAATGATCCGGCGTCTATTGGCTTCTCTTGGCGTCGCGGCCTTCGCGCCAAGCCTCTGGGCGGCGGACGCCCTGACCGGCGAAGTGCACAAGCAACCCCTCAACGTCTCCGCGATCGTCATGTTCGTGCTGTTCGTCGGCGCGACCTTGTGCATCACTTACTGGGCTTCCAAGCGCAACAAGTCGGCGGCCGACTACTATGCCGCGGGCGGCAAGATCACCGGTTTCCAGAACGGCCTGGCGATTGCCGGTGACTACATGTCGGCGGCGTCCTTCCTGGGGATTTCCGCCCTGGTGTTCACCTCCGGCTACGACGGCCTGATCTATTCGATCGGCTTCCTGGTGGGCTGGCCGATCATTCTGTTCCTGATCGCCGAGCGCCTGCGCAACCTGGGCAAATACACCTTCGCCGATGTGGCCTCCTATCGCCTCGGGCAGACCCAGATCCGCACACTGTCGGCCTGTGGATCGCTGGTGGTAGTGGCGTTCTACCTGATCGCGCAGATGGTCGGTGCCGGCAAGCTGATCCAGCTGCTGTTCGGCCTCGATTACCATGTGGCGGTGGTCCTGGTGGGTATCCTGATGGTGCTGTACGTGCTGTTCGGCGGCATGCTAGCGACCACCTGGGTGCAGATCATCAAGGCGGTCCTGCTGCTGTCCGGCGCCTCGTTCATGGCGCTGATGGTCATGAAGCACGTCAACTTCGACTTCAACATGCTGTTCTCCGAGGCGGTCAAGGTTCACCCCAAAGGTGAGGCGATCATGAGCCCGGGCGGCCTGGTGAAGGATCCGATCTCGGCCTTCTCCTTAGGTCTGGCGCTGATGTTCGGTACCGCGGGGCTGCCGCACATCCTGATGCGCTTCTTCACCGTGAGCGACGCCAAGGAAGCGCGCAAGAGCGTGCTGTATGCCACCGGTTTCATCGGTTACTTCTACATCCTGACCTTCATCATCGGTTTCGGCGCGATCCTGCTGGTCAGCACCAACCCGACCTTCAAGGACGCGGCTGGCGCTCTGCTCGGCGGCAACAACATGGCGGCGGTGCACCTGGCCAATGCCGTGGGGGGCAGTGTGTTCCTGGGCTTCATCTCGGCGGTGGCGTTCGCCACTATCCTGGCGGTGGTGGCCGGCCTGACCCTGGCGGGCGCCTCGGCGGTTTCCCACGACCTGTATGCCAGCGTGATCAAGAAGGGCAAGGCCAACGAGAAGGATGAAATCCGCGTCTCGAAGATCACTACCGTGTGCCTGGGTGTGCTGGCGATTGCTCTGGGCATCCTCTTCGAAAGCCAGAACATCGCGTTCATGGTCGGCCTGGCGTTCTCCATCGCGGCGAGCTGCAACTTCCCGGTACTGCTGCTTTCCATGTACTGGAAGCGACTCACCACCCGCGGCGCCATGCTCGGCGGCTGGCTGGGGTTGGTCAGTGCCGTGGGCCTGATGGTCCTCGGTCCGACCATCTGGGTGCAGATCATGGGGCATGAAAAGGCGATCTTCCCTTACGAGTACCCGGCGCTGTTCTCGATGATCATTGCCTTTATCGGGATCTGGTTCTTCTCTGTCACCGACAAGTCCACGGCGGCTGACAATGAGCGGGCGCTGTTCTTCCCGCAGTTCGTCCGCTCGCAGACCGGTCTGGGTGCCAGTGGGGCGGTGTCGCACTAAGGTCTTGATGTATCGGCTTCTATATATAAGCCGAGCGGTAGAACGATGCCCCTGTCGAGAGACAGGGGCATTTTTATTGGGGGCGTAATAGCAGGACAGGGGAGGGGGCGGGTGCGAGGGTTGTTGTGAGCGGGCTCGCTTCTGCCGGTACAGAGGGGCGTGGGGTAAGTGCCCCACAAACAGATACGGCCTCTATAAAGAGGCCGTATCCGGTGCAGCTAAGACGTTAGCGCAAGGCAACAGGTCTTACTTGCGGTCTTCCAGCTGGGTGATGTCGCGTGACTCGTAGCCGGTGTACAGCTGGCGAGGACGGCCGATCTTGTAAGGGCTGGAGAGCATTTCTTTCCAGTGCGAGATCCAGCCGACGGTACGCGCCAGGGCGAAGATCACGGTGAACATGCTGGTTGGAATGCCGATGGCCTTGAGGATGATCCCCGAGTAGAAGTCGACGTTCGGGTACAGCGAGCGCTCGATGAAGTACGGGTCGGTCAGGGCGATCTCTTCCAGGCGCATGGCCAGTTCGAGTTGCTTGTCGTTCTTGATGCCCAGCTCTTTCAGCACTTCGTCGCAGGTCTGCTTCATGACGGTGGCGCGCGGGTCGCGGTTCTTGTAGACGCGGTGACCGAAGCCCATCAGCTTGAACGGATCGTTCTTGTCCTTGGCCTTGGCGATGAACTTGTCGATGTTCGAGACATCGCCAATTTCGTCGAGCATGGTCAGTACCGCTTCGTTGGCGCCACCGTGAGCCTTCTCCTCCTCCGATAGCGCGAAACGGCTGTGATCCAGCAGTTCCACCTCCCCCGTGACCAGGCGCGACTTGCAGG
>NZ_JBNNVU010000035.1:0-56481 GCF_050280705.1 Pseudomonas sp. NPDC089530
GCGGGCGCCGTTCTTGAGGGAGCCAGAGGTCCTGCGGACCTATCGCAGCCTCGCTAGCGCTCGACAGCGGCTACATCGTCCGCGTTGTCCCTGCCTGCGGATATCCCTGTAGCCGCTGCCGAGCAGCGCGAGGCTGCGATCGACCGCGCAGCGGGCGCCAGGGTTTGGGAAGGGGGCAGGCAAAAAAAAGCGCCCCGGATGGGGCGCTAAAAATTCATCTCTTTTCCAAAGGAGCATTCAAAAAACGCTTCAAGAGATGAATGTGCTCGGGGCCGGCGTCACAGGGCTTGGGTGGACGCTCGCGGCCGGTGGGTGTCGGGCTGGTCGGCGGTGGCCGGGGTGTTGCGTTGCCCGGCATCCGCAGCGCAGGGCTGGCTGAGCCAGAACTGTTGCAGTGCATGCCTGAAACGTTCGCTATCGGCCTTGATCACGCTGGACGGGACGGGCGAAAACGGAGGGGACGGCTTCACGCAGGGTCTCCCGGCAAGTGGTGGATCGGCGCCGGCGAAGGGCCGACTCAGGCAGGGCCCCAGTATACGAAGGCCAACCTGACGGGAAGGTGAGGGTGATATTACAGTTCTGAAAGGCGGGGGTCTGTGAAGAAGTTTTAACGCCGGGCAGACCCTCCTGCCCACCCGGCGCGTCGGCTCAGAGAATCGCCAGCGGGTACTCGACGATCAGGCGGAATTCCTCCAGGTCGGACTCGAAGCTGCTGGAGCGCACGGTCGCCTGGCGCAGGCGCAGCGACAGGTCCTTGAGGGTGCCACCCTGCACCACGTATTTGGCTTCGATGTCCCGCTCCCAGCGGCGCTGGTCGGTCAATGGATTGCCGTCCGCGTCGCGGCGCATGTAGACCGCGTTGGCGTTGCTGTAGTCGGCGTCGCTGCCCTTGCCGTAGCGGGTCATGAAGGACAGGCCGGGGATGCCAAGAGGCTGCATGTCGAGGTCATAGCGGACCATCCACGAACGTTCCTTCGGCGAGTTGAAGTCGCTGTACTGGATCGAGTTGTCGAGGAAGATCGAGTCCGACTGGCGCAGGTAGTCGAAGTCGTCGTTGCCGTTGTTGCGCTGGTGCGACAGCGACAGAGTATGGGCGCCGTAGGTGGCGCCGACCTTGGCGCTCCAGATGTTGTTGTCGAACTCGCCGAGCAGCTTCTTGCCCTCGTCCACGGCCTTGTAATAGTTGAACCCGGCGAACAGCGAGAACTCGTCCGAGACCGGCCAGGTGGCCGCGGTGCCGAAGTAGTACTGGTCCCAGGCGTCCTTCAGGCGGCTGCTGTAGAGGCTGACACTGAGGTGCTTGTTCAGGCTGTAGTCGCCACCGAAATAGGCGACCCAGGGCGAGTCGACCTTGCCGGCATAGAAGGTGGCGAAGCCGTCGCGCAGGCTGCTGCTGTCGGGCTGGCTCATGCTGTGCAGGCGTCCGCCCTGCAGGCTCAGGCCGTCGATGCTGGTGTTCTCGAAGGTGGCCCCGCGAAAGCTCTCCGGCAGCAGGCGCGAGTCGCCGTAATGCACCACCGGGGTTTTCGGGAAGACGTCACCGACCTTGACCACGGTATCGAGCAGGCGCATTTTCGCCGCGCCGCCGAGCTTGCTGTAGTTGTCGGCCGGGTGGTTGTCGCTGTCCACCGGCAGCATGCCGAACGAGCCCTTGCCGCCGCTGCGACCGCCGCCGGAATCGAGCTTGACACCATACATGGCGAAGGCATCGAGGCCGAAGCCGACGGTGCCCTGGGTGAAGCCGGATTCGAACTTGCCGATCAGCCCCTGGGCCCAGGCTTCGGAATAGCCGTTGCCGGTGGGGCTGGACTGGCCCTTGCGATCGTCGCGATTGAAGTAGTAGTTGCGAGCCAGCACGTTGAGGCTGCTGCCTTCGATAAAACCTTCGGGCTTCTCTTCCGCAGCGCTCGCGGCCAATGGGCCGAGTCCCAGTACCGCGGTAAACACGGACAGGGACAAGCGGGTCTGAGTACGCATGTTGTTTGCTCCTGGATATGGGCAGCTATCAGCTGTTATGTCGCCTGGGGCGTTCTTGTTAGTTGTACTCGCGAACCGTCTGGTTAACGGTTGGAGTCAGCGCCGATAGTTGCAAACAACAGATAACACGGAGGTGACCCGGTTATTACAATTTCGCAAGGCTGGCAGTCGAAAGTTGTTTTCGATAATAGCCGTGGGTGTTGTTTTATATGGAGTTTTCCAGATGGCAAACAAGGGCTTGAGAAACATTACATATAAGTAATACAGGCGTGATCTTCCTGACAGGGTCGGCTGGTTATCCTCGTCGCAACTAACCCAAGCGAGGAAACAACCATGAAACTGTTTAAATTGAGTCTTGCCGCCCTGGTCCTTTCCGTGTCGTCCCTGGCCATGGCCGAAGGCGGCGGCGACCGCACGTTCGCCCGTGCCATGCAGGAGAACGAGCGGGCCATGGCGGCCTATGCGGCGCGGCAGGGCAAGGAGGCGCCAGTCGTCGAGAACTACAGCTACGATATGCCGCTGGATATCAAGAAGGTGGTCAACGTCACCCCGCCGATCAAGTCTTGCGACGTCGTGCCTTCGCGCATGACCTATGAGGACTCGGCGGGCAAGCTCAACACCATCGAATACAGCGTGCTGGGGGTGTGCCGTACCAACGGCGGCTGAATGGGCTGCCCATGAGCGAAGAATCGCGAGCATTGGCCCCTGAATCGGTGCCCCCTGGGCTGATTGACCAAGATGTAGCTGAGTATTTTCTGACCAGTGCTCGCTGCGCATGCTTCAAACAGGCCGCGCGCAGCCTGAATACCCGAGTGACAGTGTTGCGCAAGCAGTTGCGGCTATTGGAGGAACGCCTCGGTGGTCCGCTGTTCGTCTACCGGCAAAACGTTCTGCGCCTGACCCTCAAGGGGCAGCGATTGCAGACGCTGTTGTCGGCGCAACCAGAAGCCCCCCTCCCCACCAAAGCCGACCGCACAGTGGTGCCCGTGGTGCGCCTGATGGCGGCTGACGCCCTGCTGCACGACCTTGTCCTGCGTGACCTGCTGGCCTTTGTGCGGCGCAACGCGGCCGTGCGCCTGGACCTGGAAGTCAGTCCCACCCCCCATGCCCCGGGACGTCCGGCGGACATCATGCTCTGGCTCGCCGAGCCGGGAAGCCCGCGCCCCGACCCCGGGTTCGCCACGACCACGCCCGTCGCCCTGGCCCGCATCGGCTATCAGGCCTGCGTCGCCAAGCGTTATTCGCGAGCGGCGGCATTGCCCAACCAGGCCAGACACCTGGATGACTACATGCTGGTGCAGGTGCGTGAATACCTCGGCGTGGCGGCTCTCGAACCCTGGAACCGCCTGATCCGCCAGCGACCGGCCGGCGTGGCGCAGGTGCACACCCACGAGCTGGCGCTGGAACTGATCCGGCGCGGTGCCTGCATCGGCGTCCTGCCGGCCTACATCACTTCCCTGGATAGCAACCTGGTGGCGCTGCCGGCCCTGTTCCCGCAGAAGATGGAACGTAATGCCTGGTTGAGCACCCATGCGCAGTCGGCCAAGCGGGCCGAGGTGCAGACCCTGGTGGCGCTGATTCGCCAGGCTTTCGCAGAACGTCAGGAATGGTTTTGACTGGCCTGGCAAAGCTTGTTTTCAGGCGCCCGGCCCAGCGCTCGACTTCAGCGGTTATCCACGGTGTTTAATAAATGCAATGTTTCTGACATATCGGCGGCGGATGAGCGCGAACGCGGGTTATCTCTCGCAAGCCTGTAGGTTCAATAGGCCTGGCTAGAGCGAAGTCTGCATGGAGTGAGTTGTCATCAAAGTATCTTTTCAATAAACAAAAAGTGTCATGCCGGATTCCCAGGATAGCCCCCGGTCAACCTGATCCAGTCATTGGATCTCCTGGTTGCAGGTGGCCGCCACACTAAAAACCAAAGGGGAGTCTCGGATGTTTATTAAAAAACGCTATGCAGGGTGGGGAAGCGCTATTGCCCTGGGGGTGCTCGGCGCGACCCTGTCGGCGACGGCTCAGGCCGGTACGGTGACCACCGATGGCGCCGACATTGTGTTGAAGACCAAGGGCGGCCTGGAACTGGCCACCACCGACAAAGCGTTCAGTTTCAAGTTGGGCGGTCGGGTGCAGGCGGACTACGGCACCTTCGACGGTTACTACACCAAGAATGGCAACTCCGCGGATGCGGCTTACTTTCGCCGCGCCTATCTGGAGCTGGGGGGCACGCTCTACCGGGACTGGAAGTACCAGATCAACTACGACTTCTCCCGTAACGTGGGGAATGACAGCACGGGTTATTTCGACGAGGGCAGCCTGACCTACACCGGCTTCGAGCCTTTGAACCTGAAAGTGGGGCGCTTCTACACCGACTTCGGCCTGGAAAAGGCCACCAGCTCCAAGTGGGTCACCGCCCTGGAGCGCAACCTGTCCTATGACCTGGCGGAGTGGATCAACGACAACAGCGGCATGGGCGTGCAGGCCAATGGCGTGGTGGGCGGCATGGCGTATCTGTCCGGCAGTGTGTTCAGCGAAAACAACAACGACACCGATGGCGACAGCGTCAAGCGCTACAACCTGCGGGCTGTGTTCGCCCCACTGCATGAGTCCGGCAACGTACTGCACTTCGGTGCCCAGTACGCCTACCGCGACCTCCAGGACGCGGCCGTCGATACCCGTATCCGTTCGCGCATGGGGATGCGCGGCGTGGAGACCAATGGCGGCAACAGCGCCGGCAGCAACGGCAATCGCGCGGTGTTTGGCGGCAGTACGGCGCAGCAGGGCTTGTGGACGGACGACTCGGTCTGGGGCCTGGAAGGCGCCTGGGCCATGGATGCGTTATCCGTACAGGGCGAGTACCTGCGCCGCACCCTCAAGGCCGATGCCGCACAGAGCGACATGAAGGCTTCCGGTTATTATGCGCAATTGGCCTATACCCTGACGGGCGAGCCGCGTATCTACAAACTGGACGGCGCCCGGTTCGACACCATCAAGCCGCAGAACAAGCAGTGGGGGGCCTGGGAGCTGTTCTACCGCTACGACTCGATCACGGTCGAGGATGACAATGTGCTGGTCAGCAGCGCCACACGCCAGGTCGGCGACACCGAGGGCAAGACCCACACCCTGGGGGTCAACTGGTACGCCAACGAGGCGCTGAAGCTCAGCGCCAACTACGTCAAGGCCCGCACCGACAACCTCAGCAATGCCGTGGGCGACGACAGCGGCAACGGCCTGGTCATGCGGGCGCAATACCAGTTCTAGAGCCTTTCTAGAACCCTTGCCCGGGCCCTTTGGAGGACGGCAGCTCCTGTGCGGGAACGCTTGCGCAGGGGCTGCCGGAATCGGCCCCCGAACCCCTGTCTTTCAAGGCCGATTCGCCGAGTAAAAAATTTTCCGGACGGCGGTCGGCGGGGCCTCCAGAAAAATTCGCGAATGCCGATGGAGAGGCTAGATTCATCTCAATTCCTGCCCGTCGGTGCATCCCATGTTCAACAAAAGCCTGAAGCAAGAGCTGTTGGCTCTACGCGAAGAACTCTCGAGCCTGCAGCAAGTGAAAGAGAGTCTCGACAGCGAGATGCTGGTGCTGAGCCTCGATCCCGATGGACGTATCCTGTCGTCCAACGACAACTTCAACCGGGAAATGCTCTACCGGAGCAGCGACCTGATTGGCCGCCACATCGAGGACATCGTGCCGGCCCACGTCAAGTCCGATGAATTCCACCACCGTTTCAAGGCGACCCTGACCCGTGGCGAGCACTTTGCCGGGGCGGTGCGCCTGTTGCGCGGCAACGGCCAGGAAGCCTGGTTGCGCTCGATCTCCCAGCCGATCCGCGATTCCCTGGGCCGGATCAAGCACTTCTCGATCTACTCCAGCGACCTGACCCGCACCATCGAGGCGTCTCGCGAGCACGAGAACCTGATCGGCGCACTGGTTCGCTCCACCGCGGTGATCGAGTTCGATCTCAACGGCAACGTGCTGACCGCCAACGAGCGCTTCCTCCACGGCATGGGCTATAGCCTGGCGCAGATCCAGGGCAAGCATCACCGCACCTTCTGCGAACCCGAGGAGTACAACAGCGCGGAGTACCAGGCGTTCTGGAAGCGCCTGAACGCTGGTGAGTTCGTCGCCGGCCGCTTCAAGCGCATCGACAGCCATGGCCGGGTGGTCTGGCTCGAGGCGTCCTATAACCCGGTGGTCGACGCCAACGACCAGCTGTACAAGGTGGTGAAGTTCGCCACGGTGATCACCGATCAGGTGAACCAGGAACACGCAGTCGCCGAGGCGGCGAACATCGCCTACAGCACCTCGCTGCAAACCGACAACAGTGCCCAGCGCGGCACCACCGTGGTGACCGAAGCGGTGAATGTGATGCGCGACCTGGCCAAGCACATGCAACAGGCCGGCGAAGGGATCGAAGCGCTGAACGAGCAGTCGCTGGTGATCGGCACCATCGTCAAGACCATCAGCGGCATTGCCGAGCAGACCAACCTGCTGGCGCTCAACGCGGCCATCGAGGCCGCGCGGGCCGGGGAGCAGGGGCGTGGCTTCGCCGTGGTGGCCGACGAGGTCCGGCAACTGGCTTCGCGCACCAGCAAGGCCACCGACGAAATCGTCGGCGTGGTGCGCCAGAACCAGGACATGGCGCGCGAAGCGGTGGCGCTGATGACCGATGGCAAGGCCCAGGCCGAGCAAGGCCTGGCCCTGGCCGCCGAAGCCGGCACGGTGATCGTCGAGATCCAGGACGGCGCGCAGAAGGTGGTGGATGCCGTCGGCCAGTTCGCCAGCCAGCTGTCGAACTGAGTGTCGCCCTGACCCGGTGCCAGACGTTGGTACCGGGTTTCCAGTCGCAGGCTCCATGGGGGCGTCCTGCCGCTAGCCCTTGAGTTAGGACTTTTCCTATCTCTATCAGGGATAAATCCCAAAGCGTCTTCAGCGCGTCAAGAATGCTTGCCCAACGCCGATGGTGAGGCTGCTGCAGTCTCCAATCACAGGCTATCGGTGTCCCCATGTTCAATAAACGTCTGAACCAGAAGCTCCTCGCCTTGAGCGAGGCGTTTCGCGCGCTTGAGCAGGTCAAGGAAGGTTTCGAGCGCACCCTGCTCTGCATCGAGCTCGACCCGCAGCGCCGGGTCCTGTCGGTGAACCGTCACTTCACCCAGTGCCTGCACTATGCCCCCGAGGCGCTGCTGGGCAGGCCCATCGACAACCTGCTGCCGGACGATGCCCGCCCGGAAGAGGCCCATACCCGTTTCATGACCGCGCTCGGCGCGGGCGAGCCCTTCGCCGAGACCCTGCGGCTGCGTCGCGGTGACGGTGGTGACGCCTGGTTGAGTGTGGTCCTGCAGCCGATCTTCAATACCGAGCGGCAACTCATGTCTTTTTCCATGATCGGCAACGATTTGACCGAGACCGTGGAAACCGCCTGCGAGCACGACAACCTGATCGCCGCGCTGCTGCGTTCGACCGCGGTGATCGAGTTCGACCTCAAGGGCCGGGTACTGACCGCCAACCAGCGGTTCCTGGGCTGCATGGGTTACAGCCTCGAACAGATCCTGGGGCAGAACCACAGCCTGTTCTGCGAGCCGCAGGAGTACAACAGCCCGGCCTATCAAACGTTCTGGGCGCGCCTGAATGCCGGCGAGTACGTCGCCGACCGCTTCAAGCGCATCGACAGCCACGGCCGGGTGGTCTGGCTCGATGCCTCCTACAACCCGGTGGTCGACGCCAACGGCAAGCTCTACAAGGTGGTGAAGTTCGCCACGGTGATCACCGAGCAGGTCAAGCAGGAACAGTCCGTCGCCGAGGCGGCGGACATCGCCTACAGCATCTCGCAACAGACCGACAGCAGCGCCCAGCGCGGCTCCTCGGTGGTGACCGAAGCGGTGGAGGTGATGCGTGACCTGGCCACCCACATGCAGCAGGCCAGCGACGGCATCGAGGCATTGAACGAGCAGTCGCGAGTGATCGGCAGCATCGTCAAGACCATCAGCGACATTGCCGAGCAGACCAACCTGCTGGCGCTCAACGCGGCCATCGAAGCGGCCCGCGCGGGCGACCAGGGACGTGGCTTCGCGGTGGTGGCCGACGAGGTCCGGCAACTGGCCTCGCGCACCAGCAAGGCCACCGACGAAATCGTCGGTGTGGTCCGGCGCAACCAGGACATGGCCCGCGCCGCGGTGGTGCTGATGGCCGACGGCAAGACCCAGGCCGAGCAGGGCCTGGCCCTGGCCGCCGAAGCCGGCACGGTGATTGTCGAGATCCAGGACGGCGCGCAGAAGGTGGTGAGTGCCGTGGGCCAGTTCGCCCATCAGTTGTCCGGCTGAGGTTCGGGCGTCAGTCTTGCCCCACGTCTTCGAGATGGGGCGCGACCAGGCTCTCGAACCATTCGATAAAGGCATTCAGCCGGCGCGAACGGTGGTTGCGATTGGGGTAGAGCGCGGAAATCGTCATGGGCGCGGCGCGAAAACCGGGCAGGACTTCCACCAGTTCGCCACTGTCGAGCAGGTACTGCACGTCGAAGCGCGGGATCTGGATCAGGCCCAGCCCGGCGCGGCAGCAGGCGATGTAGTTTTCGGCGTTGTTGACGACCACCCGGCTGGGCAGGTTCAGCTCCAGCTCGCGGCCGTCGGCCCGGTATTCCCAGGCTTGTTCGCGGCCGGTGGTGGGGGCACCGTAGCCGACCATCCAGTGCCCGTCGGTCAGGTCGCCCGGGGTTCGTGGCAGGCCGTGCTCGGCCAGGTAGGCGGGGCTGGCGCAGTTGATCAGGGCCAGGTGGCCCAGGCGCCGGACGATCAGGCTGCTGTCGCGCAGGGCACCGACGCGGATCGCACAGTCGACGCCTTCCTGCACCAGATCGATGGAGCGGTCGGTGGAACCCAGGGCCAGTTTCAGGCCGGGGTAACGGGCGAGGAGCTGGGGCAGGGCGGGGGCGATCAGGCGCCGGGCGATCCGGCTGGGCACGTCAATGTTGAGCCGGCCGCAGACATCTTGTTGACGGGTGTGGAACAGCTGCTCGAGTTCCACCGCATCGCTGAGCAACAGCCGCGCGCGCTCCAGCAGCACCGCACCGTCGGCGGTCAGTTGCACCTGGCGCGTGGTGCGGTGCAGCAGGCGTGTGGCGAGGGCGGTTTCCAGCTGCTGGACCGCTGCCGACACGGTGGCCCTGGGCAGTTCGAGGCGGTGGGCGGCCTTGATGAAACTACCCATTTCAGCCACCTGGATGAACACACGGTATTGCTCGAGCTTGTCCATGGATGGGGCGTGTTCCGAAGCTGGCGGTGCGCGTGAGTGTAGGAGCGAGGCTTGCCCGCGATTGCGATTCGCCTGACACACCGCTATCGCGGGCAAGCCTCGCTCCTACAGGATCATGTGGCGCTAGAGGGGGATTTTTTCCCTAGCGCCAATCTACCTCGCGCCCCGGCGGATTACCTGCTTCGATGGCAACCGTCGATCAGAAGGCGACCCTCACTTGGTGGTGTAGCCGCCGTTGATCAACAGAGTCTGGCCGGTGATCCACCAGCCCTCGGTGACCAGGTGTCGGATGAAGGGCACCACGTCTTCGATGTCGGTCAGGCCGGTCTTGCTGGCGCCGGACAGGGCCGCGGCGGTCTTGTGGTAGGCCACCGCGTCCGCCCCTTCGGCGGGGTAGAAGAACGGCGTGTCCATCGGCCCCGGGCCCACGGCGGTGACCGAGATGCCCCGGGCGCCGAACTCCTTGGAGGCGGCGCGGGTGAAATGTTCTACCGGCGCCTTGGCGCCACCGTAGGCGGCATAGAACGGCGTGTAGGCGCCGAGCAGCGAGGTCACCAGGCTCACCAGCTTGCCGTGGTCTTCCAGGTGTTTTCCGGCTTCCTTGATAAAGAAGAACGCGCTCTTGGAATTGACCGCGAACATGTCGTCGTACTCGGCTTCGCTGATCTCGACTATGGGTTTCTTCAGGACTTTACCCACGGTGTTGATAGCGATGTCGATCTTGCCGAAACGGGCCTTGGCCTCGCTGAAGAGTCGCTCCACGGCGCCAGCGGTGGTCAGGTCGGCCTGCCAGGCGTGGGCATCGACCCCCAGGTTCTTGAGCGCCGCCACGGTGTGCTCGGCATCGGCCTGGCTGGCGTTGCTGTTGTAGTGCACGGCGATGGCCTGGGCGCCGTGGGCGGCCAGGTCCCGGGCGATCAGGCCGCCCAGGTTCTTGGCGCCGCCGGCGATCAACGCGACCTTGTTCTTCAAGGAATGGTTTTTCAGGGAATGGTCTGCCATGGAAAAGCTCCTTCAGCCTGTGAGGTGAGGGCCCAGTCTAAGCAGCTTCGGTTTGTGGAAAAGCCCGGTCAATCTGGATGGATTATCCAGAAAAAACCATCCAATCCCGGCTGCTGCCCGAGGCACGGATCTCGCTACAATCGGTGCTTTTCCCCTGGAGCCTTTTCCATGAGCGCATCCCATCGTCGGCCGGTTCCCCTGGCCAAGGCCTACCGTCTGCTCAATCACGGGCCGACCGTGCTGGTCAGCGCCGCCCATGGCGGCCAGCGCAACATCATGGCCGCGGCCTGGGCCATGCCCCTGGATTTCGAGCCGCCGAAAGTTGCGGTGGTGCTCGACAAGTCCACCTGGACCCGCCAGTTGCTGGAAGCCTCCGGCACCTTTGTGCTCAACGTGCCCTGCGCCGCCCAGGCCGATATCGTGCAGACCGTGGGCTCCACCTCCGGCCTGGAACTGACCCGCGACCAGGGCCGCGACAAGTTCGAACTGTATGGCCTGCCGACCTTTGTTGGCGAGTTGATCGACGCGCCGCTGCTCGATGGCTGCGTGGCCTGGCTGGAGTGCCGCCTGCTGCCGGAGCCGGACAACCATGAGCGCTATGACCTGTTCCTCGGCGAGGTCATCGCGGCCCAGGCCGATGACCGGGTGTTCAGCGAAGGTCGCTGGCACTTCACCGGCCACGATGCCCTGCGCACCCTGCACCATGTGGCGGGCGGGCACTTCCTGACCATTGGCGACGCCGTGGACGGCAAGACCCTGCCGTTCCCCCAAGGAATCTCGTAACCCCACGATCCTGTAGCCGCAGCCTCGCGTTGCTCGACAGCGGCTACAGGGCTACAGGTTACGGGGCTACCAGCTGACGCTGTTCAGGGCGTCGGCGAAGACCTTGAGTTTGGGCGAGTGCTGGCGCGAGGGTGGGTAGACCAGCGACAGCGCCCGGCTGCGGCCGGAGAAGGCCTGCAGGATCGGCACCAGGCGGCCGTCGGCGAGGGCGTCCTCGACGGCGAAGTTCATCAACTGGGCGATGCCGAAGCCCCCCAGCACACCATCCACCAGGGCGTCGCCGATATCGAAGATCAGCCGGCTGGGCACGCTGACATCGCGCACCTTGCCCTCGAGCATGAACTGCCAGTCCACCAGGCGCCCGCTGCGCAGGTTGCGCACGGTCAGGCAGTTGTGCCGTTGCAGCTCGTCCACGGTGTGCGGTGTGCCATGGCGGGCCAGGTAGGCCGGCGATGCCACGGTGACCCAGCGCAGCGGCGCCAGCGGCCGGGCGATCAGGCGCTGATCCTGGATCTCGCCGGTGCGCAGGATGGCGTCGAAGCCTTCGTCGACGATGTCCACCAGGCGATCGGTCATCACCGCTTCGATGCTCAGGTCCGGATACTGCTCGGTCAGGCGGCCGATCAGCGGCATCACCACCTTGCGCCCGAACAGCGACGGCGTGCTGATCTTCAGCAGCCCGGTGGGCGAATCGCGGCGGTCCAGCAGCAGGCTTTCGGTTTGCGCCAGTTCGGCCAACAGCGGCGCGGCGCGATCCACCAGCAGCTTGCCGTCCGGGGTCAGGCTGACGCTGCGGGTGTTGCGTTGCAGCAGGCGCACGCCCAGTTGTTGCTCCAGGCGCGAAATGGCCCGGGACAGGCCGGACTGGGTCAGCCGCAGATCGCCGGCGGCACGGGTGAAACTGCGGGTTTCGGCGACCCGGACCAGCAAACGAACGGCGTTCAGATCCATGATTAAAGTCATCACTGAAAGAGCGATGACGGTATTTATCATCTAATCGGCATCAAAGAAACTGAGGACCTGGTTTCCACCCCCCCTCTTGCACAAGGACTCGACGATGCCCGCTACCTCTTCAGCCAGGCCGTCAGGCTGGATGCTGCTCCTGCTGGCCTGCGCGCAACTGATCATCGCCCTGGATGCGACCATCGTGTTTGTCGCACTGCCGGAAATCGGCAGCCACCTGGGCTTTTCCGCGCAACAGCTGCAGTGGGTGGTCAGTGCCTACAGTGTGGCCTTCGGCGGCTTTCTGCTGCTCGGTGGTCGGGCGGCCGACCTGCTGGGCAAGCGCCGTTTCTACATCGTCGGGCAGAGCCTGTACGCCCTGGCTTCGCTGGCCGGCGGCCTGGGCGGCAGCGCCTTGCTGCTGGTGCTGGCGCGGGCGGTGCAGGGTGTCGGCGGAGCCATGTTGTTCCCGGCGACCCTGGCCCTGATCAACAGCCATTACGCCCAAGGGCCGGCGCGCAACCGGGCGTTCGCGGTGTGGAGCGCGGCGTCGGCGGCGGGCCTGGCGCTGGGGGCGTTGCTCGGTGGCGTGCTGACCCAGTGGTGGGGCTGGGAGGCGGTGTTCCTGGTCAACGTGCCCCTGGCCGGCGCCTGCGCCGTGCTGGCTCGGCGCTGGATACCGGCCGACGGCGAGCGCGAGCGCGGCCGGCGTTTCGACCTCAGCGGCGCCCTGACCGTGACCCTGGGCGGCACGCTGCTGGTGTTCGCCATCGTCCAGGGCCCGGAATGGGGCTGGGGCGCCCCGGCAACCCTGGGCTGTGGGGGGCTGGCGCTGCTCCTGCTCGGGCTGTTCGCCCGGATCGAACAGCGCGGTCGCGACCCGTTGATGCCGCTGCGCCTGCTGGCTCATCGCGAGCTGCGCCTGGCGATGTTCCTCACCGCCTTGTTCATGAGCAGCTTCGGCGTGCAGTACTACTTCCTGGCCTTGTACTTCCAGCAGGTCTATGGCTACAGCGTGCTGCAAAGCGGCGTGGCGTTTTTGCCGGCCACGCTGCTATGCACCCTGGGCATCTGGCTGGCCGAACGTTCGTTGCTGCGTTTCGGGCTGCGGGCGACCCTGGTCAGCGGCTTGTTGCTGGGAGCGCTGGGCATCGCCGGGGTGTATGTGGCGCTACCCGACGGGGCGGGGTTCTGGCCGCTGCTGCCGGGCATCGTGGTGCTGAGCATCGGCCAGGGCATGACCTGGACCGCCATGTGGGTCTCGGCCGGGCAGGGCATCGCCCCGGGCGAGCAGGGCGTGGCGGCTGGCATTGCCTCCACCAGCCAGCAGATCGGCGGGGCGCTGGGGCTGGCGCTGCTGGTGTCCCTGGCCAACGCCGGGCTGGGTGGCTCGCAGGCCGCCGGCATCGAACAGGCGATCGGCGCCAGTGCCTGGCTCGCCCTGCTGGGGGCCCTGCTGGCCTTGCGCTTGCGGGTGTCGGCGCAAGGCTCCCCAAGCCTGGCGGCCAGCGCCGAGTAATGCGCAGGCCGCTGCATGAACCTGTAGCCGCTGCGAGCAGCACCGCAGCGGTCGTAGAGGCGGGCAATGGATTCCTCCAGGTAGACCCCATGGGCAGGTTTGGCGGGGACTAGGTCCCCGTACGCAGCCTCGCTGCGCTCGACAGCGGCTACACAGGGTCGGAGGCAGTCGGCAAGGTCAGATCCAGATGTCGTTGGCGGCCGTGCGTTCACCGCCTTCGGCGCCGGTGTTGCGTACGCCCTTGGGTTCTATCAACAGCAGCTTGACCTCCTGTTCGGCATACGGCTTGTGCTTCACCCCCTTGGGCACGACAAACATCTCGCCCTGGTTGATCGTCACCTGGCCGTCGGCAAAGTCGATGCGCAGCCGGCCTTCGAGGACGATAAAGGTCTCGTCGGTGTCCTGATGGTCGTGCCAGATGAAATCCCCTTGCAGCTTCACCAGCTTGAACTGGTAGTCGTTCATTTCGGCGATGACCCGGGCTTGCCAGTGGTCGCTGAACAGCCCGAGTTTGTCGGCGAAGTTCAGGCTCTGGTAGGGACGTGGCGGGTTCATGGGATGGCTCATGGAACAGCTCCGTAGAGAAGGGATCGGGCCTCTACGGTAAGCGGCGCGGCATGGCGGTTCTTGTACGATTGTGCGTGCCGGGTGGTGCTCAGCGGCCGTGCATTTTCAGCCAGCGGGCCGGCGGCAGGCCGTAGGTCTTGCCGAATTGGCGGGTCATGTGGCTCTGGTCGGTGAAGCCGGCCAGCAGGGCCGCACTGACCAGCGACTGACCTTGCAGCAACAGGGCCCGGACCAGGTCCAGGCGACGCATGGTCAGGTAGCGATAGGGGCTGGTGCCGAACAACAGGCGAAAGTCCCGCGACAGGCTCCAGCGGTCGCGCCCGCTGTGCTCGGCCAGTTCGTCGAGGGTGATGTTCCGGTCCAGGGCGCTGTGCATATATTCCCGCGCCCGCTCCGCGGCCCGATAGTCGAAGCGCTGCGCCGGCCGGGCAACCCCCGACACGGCATTCAGGGCATGGGCCAGGTCGAACAGTGCGTCTTCCTGCTCCAATGGGGCCAGCGGGCCTTCCAGGCTGCGCAGCAAGGTGTCGGTGGCGGCGAACAGCCGCGGATCGGTGGACAGCCCGGTCTGGATGAAGGGCAGCGGCTGGCCGCCGAGGATCTGCTGGATCAGCGCCGGTTCGACGTAGAGCATGCGGTAATGGAAGCCGGCCTGGGTGCCGGCTTCGCCGTCGTGGACTTCATCTGGATGCAACACCATGGTCCCGCCCGGCAGGCTGTGGCGCCAGCCGCCGCGGTACTGGAAGCTCTGCACGCCGGACAGGGTGCGGCCGATGGCGTAGGTATCGTGGCGATGCAGGTCGTAGCCATGCCCGGCGAAAAACGCCTCGATACGCTCCAACCCCCGGGCGGGAGGCGCGCGGTGGACCCAGTCGGTACGGGGGGCCGGTTTGCCCATGCAACTGTCCTCGGCAACAACGCCAGGCCAGCACGGTAACCCAAGGACGCACGGCTGTCTTCAGCGGGTTATCCGCTTGTGATGGGGTCCCGGCTCTTTTTGCCGAGCAGGCCGAATTCGATGGGCGCCTTGGTGTAGAACAGCTCGATGTTCTCGGCATCCAGGCGCTCGAACAGCTTGGTGCATTCCTCTGGGGTCAGCGCCAGGCGGACCTCGATGGGCTGGTCGGCGAGTTCGAAAAAATGCGCGGAGTGCAGGCGGCCCGTGTGGCCGAAGCCCTCGATGGCGCTGCTCAAGGTCGCACCGCGCAGGCCCAGCTCGCTGGCCAGGTCGACGACCCAGTCACCGAGCATCTTGCCGTGGTAGCGGCGATTTTGCTGGGTGAAAAAAATCACCAGGAAGCCGTTCATGAGGGTTCCTCCAATGGCCGGCGTTACTTTCAGCATAGTTGTGCGGCCTGGCGTCCTGAGGGTTCGGGGCGGCCTTGTGTCGCCTCGATGCCGCAGGCGGCTATACGGTCGTAGTGGGCGGGCTTTGCCTTTGACGTGGTCCGGCTTCAATGCCAACGTGGCGGGCCTGCTGCCGTATCCGCAGCCGGCTTGAGCGGTCCGATACCAGCGGCGAACCACTTTTTTTCGGGAATGAACCATGAGCAAACTGCGGGTCGGGATTATTTTTGGCGGCCGTTCGGCCGAACACGAAGTGTCGTTGCAGTCGGCGCGCAATATCGTCGACGCCCTGGATCGCGAGCGCTTCGAACCGGTGCTGATCGGCATCGACAAGCACGGCCACTGGCACCTCAACGACACTTCGAACTTCCTGATCAACCAGGAAGACCCGGCGCTGATCGCCCTCAACCGCTCCAATCGCGAACTGGCGGTGGTGCCGGGCAAGGCCAGCCAGCAGCTGGTGGAAACCTCCAGTCAGGAACTGCTGGGCCATGTCGATGTGATTTTCCCCATCGTCCACGGCACCCTCGGCGAGGACGGCTGCCTGCAAGGCCTGCTGCGCATGGCCGACCTACCGTTCGTGGGCTCCGATGTGCTGGGCTCGGCGGTGTGCATGGACAAGGACATCAGCAAGCGCCTGCTGCGCGATGCCGGCCTGGCGGTGACGCCCTTCATCACCCTGAACCGGGCAACCGCGGCGCGTACCGACTTTGCCCAGGCGCAAGGCAAGCTGGGCCTGCCGCTGTTCGTCAAACCGGCGAACCAGGGCTCGTCCGTGGGCGTGAGCAAGGTCACCAGCGAGGCGGAGTATCGCGCGGCCATCGAGTTGGCACTGGGCTTCGACGAAAAGGTCCTGGTGGAGTCGGCGGTCAGCGGCCGCGAGATCGAATGCGCGGTACTGGGCAACGACCAGCCGATCGCCAGCGGTTGCGGGGAAATCGTGGTCGGCAGCGGTTTCTATTCCTACGACAGCAAATACATCGACGACCAGGCGGCCCAGGTGGTGGTGCCGGCGGACCTCAGCGAAGAAGTCAGCGAGCGCATTCGCGCCCTGGCCGTCGAGGCGTTCCAGGTGCTGGGCTGTTCGGGGCTGGCGCGGGTCGATGTGTTCCTGACCCAGGGCGGCGAAGTGCTGATCAACGAGATCAATTCGCTGCCCGGTTTCACCCGCATCAGTATGTACCCCAAGCTGTGGCAGGCCGCGGGCATGACCTACAGCGAACTGGTCAGCCGCCTGATCGATCTGGCGCTGGAGCGGCATGCGGCGCGCCAGGCCTTGAACATCAACCGTTGAAGCGAAGGAGCGAACCATGAGCGTTGCCGTTGAAGCGTCGGAGTACCTGTTTTCCTACGGCACCTTGCAGGACAAGGCCGTGCAACTGGCCAATTTTGGCCGTGAGCTCAGTGGCAGCGCCGACGCGCTGCCGGGCTACGAGCAGGCCTGGGTGGAAATCACCGACCCCGAGGTACTGGCCACCAGCGGCAAGACCCATCACCCGATCCTGCGCCGGGGCAGCGCGACCAGCGTGCCGATCCCGGGGACGGTGTTTCGTATCACCGCCGCGGAACTGGCCGCGGCGGACAGCTACGAAGTGGCGGACTACAAACGCGTGAGCGTGGTGCTGCAGTCCGGGATCGAGGCATGGGTGTACGTGAGCGTCTGAGGCCCGGTCATTCCGGTGGCAGGGTCAGGCCGAACAGCGCCAGGGCCCAGACCAGGCCCCCGAGCACGATGAATACATAGTTGACCGGGGTGAAGCGGGCGTTGCTCTCCCCCAGCGGATCGCCGGCGGCGGCATTGAGGCCGCGCTGGCCCAGGAAGGTGATCCAGGCATGCACCGGCAGCAGCGCCAGGCTGAGCAGATCGACCACCGGGTAGCCGATATTCTTCCTGACCAGAGCGTCGAGCACGTTGCTGACAATCACGATGATCACGAACAGGGTTGCCAGCTCGCCCGGGCGCCAGTCGACGGTGCGGCCGCTGGCCTTGATCTTCGCGTCGGCCTCGCGGTACAGCGCATGGGTGAAGAAAATCGCGAACAGGGCCCGGGCGATGGGCCACATTTCCCGGCCGCTGGCCTGTTTGAACTGCTGCCAGTTCTTGTAGGCCCAGTACAGTTGGTAGACGCCGAAGGTCAGCAGGAACAGGGTCAGGAACTTGGTTTTGGACACCACATAAAAGGGCTGTTGCAGGTCACTGGCCGTGGCCAGCTCCGCTTGGGGTGGGGCATACAGGTTGTCAGACACGATCGTTCCCTCTGTTGGTCCTGCTGGGGAGCGCAAGGTTAACCCCGCGCACTGTTTGAAACTGGGTGTCAGATCCCGGGGCGCCACCGAGGCCGGCTCAGGCGCGCCCTATCCAGGAATACTGAAAGGACTTTTCTTCGCCGCGGTGGCCGCGCCGACGATAGCTGGCCAGGGTCGGGCTCGAACAGTAGGTGCAGTGCTCGCAGTGTTCGATCTGCTCGTCGGCGATGCCCGCCGCGTGTAGCAGGTGCCGGGCGTAGCGGCCCAGGTCGAACCACAGCGAGTCATCCCGGGTCGGGATCGGCGGGGCAATCTCCGGCGGCAGCCGCGGCGTGGGGCGTTCCTGGCTCCAGGGCGTCTGCCCCTCTGGCCACAGATGGCCCTGGGTGGCCGACAGGGTGTCGACGAGATCCGGGCCGACCTCATAGCAGCAAGGCTTGATCGACGGGCCGAATGCCACACGCAGCTGATGGGCGGCGATGCCCTTGGCGGCGAAGCGGTGCAGCACATTGGCGATGATGCCGCTGTGCAGGCCTTTCCAGCCGCCGTGCACCGCGGCGATCCAGGACGCGTCTTCGCTGCTGATCAGCAGCGGCAGGCAATCGGCGGTGATCACCGCGATGGGGCGGCCAGTACGGGTGAACACCGCATCGCCACGGATGATGCCACTCGGCAGGGTGGTGCTGGCTTCGACCACCTCGCCGGTATGGGCCTGGGAGCAGAAGAACAGGTTGGCGGGCGGTGGTGCGCCAATCCGCGAAAACTCATGACGGATGCCCGGTATCTGCTTCAACACTGGCGCCTGGAAACTCATCGATCCTTCACTCTGTTGCCGTGGATTAGCCCAGAGCATAGCGACATCGTGCGTCCTTTTGCTGACAGCGGCCTGTCAGCCGATCACCGGTCCGCCGAGGGGCACCCTCAGTTTTTCAGCGGGATATAGAGTTCGACCACACTGTCCGGGTGCATCGGCCCGAAAAAGCGCTCGCCGGTGTACTCGAATTCCACCCCTTCGTCCGCCTGCATCCCGGCGGCCGGCAGCCATTCGCTGTAGGCCGCACGGAAGGTTTCCGGCAGGGTCTGCACCGTGCCGCGATGCTCGACCCGGGCGTAGTGACGGGCGGGGATCTCCAGTTCCACCATGCCGTCCACCAGCGGGGCCTCGGCGCTGACCGGCAGCCCGGCGACATAACGCCACTGGCCGTCGCCCAAGGGCTGGCAGATGCCGTAGGTACCCACCGGCTCGGCCAGGCGCTGGATCTCCTGCTCCCGTGGCTCGAAGCGCTGCCACAGCTCGGCGATCGTCCCCTGGTCATCCTGCTGCCAGGCCATGCCGATGATGCGCTGCGCCGCCAGCGTCACCCGCACCGGCGTTTGCGGCGCCGGCAGGCTGCGCTCGGGTTGCGCCAGATAACGCTGCAACTGGCCGAGTAGGTTCTGGCCGCGGGCGATCTGCGTTTGCAGCTCATCGGCCTGCGCCTGCAACGCCTGGCGCAGGTTCAACACATTGTGCAGCGCGCCGCTGTCCGCCAGCCCGCGAATTTCCTCCAGGCCCATGCCCAGCTGCCGCAACCAGACAATGCGCCCCAGGATGCCGATCTGCTCCGGCGTGTAATAGCGATACCCGTTATCGCGCCCGGTCAGCGCCGGAACGAACAGGCCGATGCTGTCGTAGTGGCGCAAGGTCTTGGTGGTGAGGCCATGGCAGCGGGCCATTTGTCCGATGGTGAGCATGCAAACATCCTTTTTTGTAGTGAAGGTCGGGCGGCACTTTAGGGGTTTACCTAAGGGCAAGTTCAAGTGCGTTCCACATTTTTCCGGTTATCACCTGTTGTCGAGGTGGGGACTCTCGTGGACACAGCACTCACTGCGAGATGGCGCTCATGGGGGATAAGGAGAACGCCCTCGCCGGCGACGAGGGCATAGGAGGCTGTCGGAATGATCGGTGCTTGTGGAAGTGTGCAGCGCAAGAACGGCTCAGCTCGACTTGAGCGGCTTGATCAGGCTCTCGGCGGGAATGCCGAACAGTTGGTGCAGTTTCCAGATCATCGGCAGGGTCAGGGCGCGTTTGCCGTTGAGCACTTCGTAGACCCGGTTGGTGCGGCCGATGGCCGGGGCCAGGTCGGCGGCCGAGAGGCCGGACTGCTCCATGCGGAACTTGATGGCTTCGATCGGGTTAGGCAGGTCGATCGGGAACTGCTTGGCCTCATAGGCTTCGATCAGGGTGACCATCACGTCGAAGTAATCGCCTTCCGGGGTGCCGGGTTCCGGCTCGTTGTCGAACAGCACAGACACCTGCTTGAGTGCCGCGCGGTAATCCTGATCGGTGTGAATGGGACGAATCTGCATGGTCGTTACTCCATTTCAACGCTGTCGGCGTCGATGGCATCGTATTGCGGGTGAGTGCCAACGAACTTGATGTAGAGGGCGCCAAAGCGGTAAGCCACGGCCACTACCAGCCGGTAGTCATTGCCTTTGATGTTGAACACTACGCGGCGGCTCTTGAGAATGCTGGCGCTGCGAAACTGCTCCTTGATCTGCACCGGGGTGGACCAGCTGGCATTGCGCGCTTCATCGAGCCAGGCCAGAAGCGGTTGCTCGGCATCCGGGTGCTGCTCCCAGAACGTCTTCAAATGGCTGACGGCGATAATCCTCATGTCCCGATCCTAGTCCCGCAGTGGGACTTAAACAAGAGAGCGAGAGAGCAAGACGATGGACGGGCAGCGCTCCTGGCTGCCCGTCGTGGCGCTATCGCTAAGCGCCTGCTGTCATCGCGGTGTGCACGTCATCCATCACCGCTTTACCCATCTCGCCCAGGTAATGTGCCGCCCAAGCATAGCGGTCCGCTTGCGGCTCCATGGCCGCATCCAGGGTCAACTGTTTTGCCAGATGTAGCAGCAGCGAGGCGTGTTCCAGGGCGTCGGCCAGGGGCACGTCGGCGTTGACCCGCAGCAGCGGGCGTTTGCCTTCGCCACAATTGGCAAAGGTTATTTCGCCGAGGGTGTGCAGGGATGAGGGGGACGGATTGCAAGTGCGTTTCATGGTGGAACCTCCTTGATTCGAGGAACCATCACCGTCTGCCGCCAAACAGGGTGACGGGTTACGCAGGATTGGCGGACCGGGAATCAAGGCAACCGGCGAACCCAAAGGTTCTCCCACGCAACCCGTCATAACGCGGGTATGCGGGCGCAAAAAAAGCGCCTGCAATTTTGGTGGGGGCGCTTTGCGCCTCGATTCTATCAGGCCGCCAAGCCTGGTCGCTGATTTTGCAGCGACGGTCGAACCATAGAGGGGTGAAAGGAGTATCGCAACAGTACTGCTGCGACATTGTGTGACGGCACACTGGTAAGAATTATGCGAGGAGGTCTAATGGACTAAGAAACTTCATGTTATGGAGTGCAGTGTTTCTGTTTTTAGAGTAATGACTAGTGTTTTTTTGAAGCGGGTGCTATGTGCGAGTCGCTGGTTGCTTGAGGTCCTACTGTTCTTGTGGGGGAAGTATTATCCAGATCCCCCAAAGTTTTGAATATCTACCAGTAGTTCTTTTGCTTGCTTATTTATTCTTTTGTTGAACTCGTATTCTATTTGTTCGGGGAGCAGCTTTGACGTGTCTCTGCCGAAGTACTCACTAAGTACCTGTGTCATTTGCGGTATGGTGTAAGTGTCATAATTCGGGATGTAATTATTTGTATATCTATGATGTTTAAGTTCGAAAAAAGTCCTTACGAATTTTTTTGGTGTTATTGGTACGTTAAAACGAGAAATTAAGCTTTGGACATGCCGATCAAGATTGTGTAATAAAGAGTCATCGTTTATCTCTGAGAAAAAAAATAGCCAGCCCTTACCTTTGTTTTTAAATACACAGCCTGTGATGCGCAAGTTAAGACGCCACTGTAAGAATTTTACATTCTGGTTTTTAGAATATTTATATGCGGAAAATATGGAGATTAGAGACTCTTTCAGTTTCTTAATGGAGCCTTCTCTAGCTGTAACCATGTTATGGCTGAAGTGATATCCCAAGTAATCAAATGGATCGTAAATTCTTCCAGAAACTGATTTTGAACCATGAGGCGTTGGAGTGTGGACATTAAGTTGTAAATGCTCAAAGTCTTTTATGATTCTGTTTGAAATTGTGCTTATTTCTTCAAATTTGCAAACTATAAATACATCGTCCACATATCTGAAATATTGTAGGTCTGACCTGTTTTGGTATTTTTTGTCGATGCTTGAAAGGTAAATTGCTGCCAGAACATTAGAGATGGACAGTCCCTGAGGCACTCCCCTAGTTTCGATGTGGCCGGCTTCTGCTGGTTCTGCAACTGTTGGTGTACTTATGGCTCTTTCTATAAAATTTAATATCAATTTGGAGCGAGTTCTTTTGCGTAGCTTTTTTAGTAGTGTAGTGTGGTCTATTGAAGGGTAAAAGTTTTGCACGTCAAGCTTTATGAAGCCGGTAAAATTTCCTGATTCAATATGCTCTTTGGCTCTGCGTACCATGAATTGTGGTAGTTCAAAGCTCAGGTCGTCTTGATAAACTTCGAACAGAAAGTTACATAGACTTTTTAAAGCTAATCTATCTCTGATTGTAGGGATGGATATTTCTCTTGGTGATTTGTTACGGCCTTTGCTTATTAGTTTTAGTTTGTATTTTGTAAATTTGTAATTGCCCTTTATTGTTTTTCTTGAGATTATTTCTAGTTGATCATTTAGGATGGGCCAGAATTTTTTGTGAGTGAGATTGTCAATTCCGGTTGCGTGTGAAAGTATGACGGAGTCGTTATAAGTTTTATGAAGGTCTTCTATGGAGTAAGCTTTTTTGAAATTATCGAGAGCAGGCATTGTTCACCTCTAAGACAAGGAATAACGCTGCAGGTGAAGCATAAATAATAATAAGGAATAAGAATTTAGAAAATTTGCTGGCTGCCCATATGAATATTTCATATTTTGTTATTGCTGGTGAGAAGTTTTTGTTGCCAGAGAAATGCATCTCACATCTTGCAGCGCGATAATCAAACTCGGTGTGATTTTCGCATAATGCTAATGTTTTGTTGTATTTGGTTTGTATGTTTTGTATTTTTTCTAGGTCTGTAGTGTTTTTTGATAAGTTGTACAAAGTATCAAGGTATTCGTAACACTCTTTTACAAGGGATGCCCTACTTTTGAAGTCTAATGCAGAAACAAAGGTTGAGGCAGTTAGTGAAAAGACAGAAAGAATAACCCAAATTCCGGGGGCTATATCGCTGCTGCTCTTCTGTATTAGATAGTAAATGGATACGGCGACTGAAAAAAGTGCATACCAAAGTAGTATAATTTGGGCTTGGAAATTGTTGGATAGTAAACGTTTTTCAGTCTGTATTCTTGATTTTCTGGTCCACCAAATTTTGTCACTAAGCGACATATAACCTCCATGTTAAAAGTGTCCTAGGGTGCGATTTAAGTAACTTTGAGTAACGCCTGTTACCAGGCAAGCCTTTCGGCTAGGAACACGAGGTTCCTCTGTATTAGTTTCACCCACTATGTGGATGCCCTCTCCGGAGAGAGGTACACCCTAGGACATGGCCTTTTAGCATCAAATTCACGCTGATGCCAGTATGAATTCTTTTTTTGATTCAGTTTGGTTGAAAAAAAGGCATTGGGAATGCGTAAAAAAATAAAATTGTTCTTTAGTCTAAGTAGGTTGGACCCTTTGGTGCCACGTTTTACTTTTTTCGTTCACTGAGGTGTTTGCAGTGGTGCGAATGAGATGCTTTATCTTTTTGCTGGAGCTCTAAGGTGAGGATTCATCTTCCTTAAAGTGGCTGACGGTTTGGAATATATTGAATTGCCAATAGCCTCTCGCTCTAAGTGTAATTGCAGGGCTTTAACTTGTTTTGGCTTTACAAAATGGTGTTTTTATTTCGCTAACAAGAGGCCAATCAAATGATTTCAACTTTTGGTGGCTTTTGTTGGCTGGTGCTATTTTGATGCAGTGACAGAGCCGACGGAGTTCCAATAAAAAGGGCCTGCCTCGCGGCAAGCCCTTTTCGCTGTCTTGCGTCGGCCTCAATCCCCCAGAGCAGCCCCTTCACGCCGTGGGTCGGCGCCACCGGCCCAGGAGGTTTTACCCTGGGCATCGCGCACCCGGACGATGGCCTGGGTGCCGCTGGTCATGTCGATGTCGGTCACCTCATGCCCCTTGGCTTGCAACGCCGCTTTCAAGCCTGGGGTGAACTGGCCTTGCTCCAGTTCGGTGGGGCCGTTGCGGCTGCCGAAGTTGGGCAGGCCGATGGCCGCTTGCGGGTCGAGGTTCCAGTCGAGCATGCCGATCACCGACTTGGCCACGTACTCGATGATCTGCGAACCGCCGGGCGAGCCGACGCTGGCCAGCAACTCGCCGCTGGCCCGATCGAAGATCAGCGTCGGGGCCATGGACGAGCGCGGGCGCTTGCCCGGCTGCACGCGGTTGGCCACCGGCTGGCCGTTCTCTTCGGGGATGAAGGAGAAGTCGGTCATCTGGTTGTTGAGCATGAAGCCCTGGACCATCAGGTGCGAGCCGAAGGCCGCTTCCACGGTGGTGGTCATGGACACGGCGCCGCCCAGGTCGTCTACCGCCACCACTTGCGAGGTGGAGATGCGCATCGGCGAGCGGTCCGGGGCGTAGGCCACCTGGACGCCCTGGGGCTTGCCCGGCTCGGCCTTGGCCATGCTGCGCTCGCCGATCAGCGCGGCGCGCTGGGCCAGGTATTTGGGGGCTACCAGGCCGGCAGTCGGCACCGGGGCGAAGTCCGAGTCCGCCACGTACAAGCCGCGGTCGGCGTAGGCCAGGCGTTCGGCTTCGGCGATCAGGTGTACGGCTTCAGGGGCAGGCTCCAGGCCGGCGGGCAGATTGGTCTTTGTCGGTTTCAAGGGTGGCAGCGCATAGCGCGGATCGCGGGCTTCCAGCGCCTGCAAGGTGCCGAGGATCTGCGCCACGGCGATGCCGCCCGACGACGGCGGCGGCATGCCGCAGACCTGCCAGCGCTTGTAGTCGGTGCACAGCGGTTCGCGCTCCTTGGCGCGGTAGCCTTGCAGGTCGTTGAGCGACAGGCTGCCCGGGTTGGCGTGGCCCTGGACCTTGGCCACGATCTCGACGGCGATCGGGCCTTTATACAGCGCGTCCGGGCCCTCCTTGGCGATGCGCCGGAGCACGGCGGCCAGCTGCGGGTTCTTCAATAAGGTGCCGACGGCTTTCGGCGTACCGTCGGCATTCAGGAAATACGCTGCCATGTCCGGCGACTTGGCCATGTACGGGTCGGCGACGATCATGCCGTGCAGGCGCGGCGAAATCGGGAAACCCTGTTCGGCCAGGCGGATCGCCGGCTCGAACAACTGCGCCCAAGGCAGGCGACCGTGCTTCTTATGGGCCATTTCCAGGGCCCGCAGCACCCCGGGCGTACCCACCGAGCGCCCGCCGATCTGCGCCTGGGGGAACGGCATGGGTTTACCGTCGGCTTGCAGGAACAGCTTCTCGGTGGCCCCGGCCGGTGCGGTTTCGCGACCGTCGTACGTGCGCACGGCCTTGCCGTCCCACAGCACGATCATCGCGCCGCCGCCGATGCCGGAGGACTGCGGCTCCACCAGGGTCAACACCGCCTGCATGGCAATCGCCGCATCGATGGCCGAACCACCTTTGCGCAACATCTCGCGCCCGGCTTCGGCCGCCAACGGGTTGGCCGCGGCCGCCATATGCTGGTCGGCGTGCTGTACCTGCAGGTCGGTGCGATAGCCCGAAGCGGCTTCGGGAGGCGGGGGCAAGGCTGTGTGGGAGGGCGCGGAGGCGTTGCAGGCGGCGAGGCTGAGGGCGACGGCCAGCAGCGAGAAACTGGCAAGCCGACGGTGACGCGGATGGAGGGTCGAGAACACGCGTTGAACTCCGTTCACTGGGTAAATGAGGTGTCTTCCGTGGGGAGGAATGTACAGCAGTGAGCGGGGCAAGGGGACCTTGGCGGTCGCTGGATGACGGGCTGGTCGTTGATGAGAGGTCCGTATAAGCGGTCGATGACTTTTCCGCGGGCATAAAAAAACGGCTTACCTTGCGGTAAGCCGTTTTTAGTACTTGGTGGCTACACAGGGACTTGAACCCCGGACCCCAGCATTATGAATGCTATGCTCTAACCAACTGAGCTATGTAGCCAAGTGGCGCGCATTATTCGCGTAGAACGGCAAAGCGTCAAGCGTTTTTATAAAAAATTTTCTACGCTATCAACCGTTTATCCAATTCCTTCCTGTAACCGCTGGCGCGGCTAGCGTTCTGACCCGTAGCGGCGGTGATTCCCGATACCCCGTTTTAGCCGATGCACCGGGTTCGCCGGTTTTTAAGTCGTTAGCAAGCTAAGGGGATAGCCTCGGCGCACTGAAAAATGGCACATTGGCCTACCTGCGTTTGCGCATCCATCCGCTGTACGGAAACTCTCATGGCTATCAGCAACGTTCAGTCCGCCTCCGTGGCGACCCCCGCGCCCCCACAAAGCAGCCCCCTGGTGCTGCGCATCATCGGCGCGGTGGCGCTGGCGCATTTGATCAACGACCTGATCCAGGCGGTGCTGCCGGCGATCTACCCGATGCTCAAGGCCAACTATGGCCTGAGCTTCACCCAGGTTGGCCTGATCACCCTGACTTTCCAGCTCACGGCCTCGCTGCTGCAGCCGTGGGTCGGTTACTACACCGATCGCCATCCCAAGCCGTACCTGCTGCCGATGGGCATGGTCTGCACCCTGATCGGCATCCTGATGATGTCCCAGGCCGGCAGCTTTGCCCTGATCCTGCTGGCGGCGGGGCTGATCGGCGTCGGTTCCTCGACCTTCCACCCGGAAGCCTCGCGGGTGGCGCGGCTGGCTTCCGGCGGGCGTTATGGCCTGGCGCAGTCGAGCTTTCAGGTCGGCGGCAACGCCGGTACCGCCTTCGGCCCGCTGCTGGCGGCGGCGATCATCGTCCCCTTCGGCCAGGGCAACGTGGCCTGGATGGGCCTGTTCGCGGTGTTCGCCCTGGGGCTGCTCTACGCCATCAGCCGCTGGTACGCCAGCCACCTCAAGCTGTTCAAGCTCAAGCAGGGCCAGGCGGCGACCCACGGCCTGTCCAGGGGGCGGGTGATCAGCGCCCTGGTGGTGCTGGCGCTGCTGGTGTTCTCCAAGTATTTCTACATGGCCAGCCTGACCAGCTACTTCACCTTCTACCTGATCGAGAAGTTCGACCTGTCGGTGGCCAGCTCGCAACTGCACCTGTTCCTCTTCCTCGGCGCGGTGGCGGCCGGCACCTTCTTCGGCGGGCCGATCGGCGACAAGATCGGGCGCAAGGCGGTGATCTGGTTCTCGATCCTCGGCGTCGCGCCGTTCACCCTGCTGCTGCCCCATGTCGACCTGTTCTGGACCAGCGTGCTCAGCGTGGTGATCGGCTTCATCCTCGCCTCGGCGTTCTCGGCCATCGTGGTCTACGCCCAGGAGCTGGTGCCGGGCAACGTCGGCATGATCGCCGGGGTGTTCTTCGGCCTGATGTTCGGTTTCGGCGGGATCGGCGCGGCGCTGCTGGGCCATCTGGCGGACATCCACGGCATCGAATACGTGTACTTCCTGTGCTCGTTCCTGCCGCTGTTCGGCCTGCTGGCGATCTTCCTGCCGCGGACCAGAAAGGCCTGATGGCCTGAAGCTAAGAAAAGGGCGCCGACAGCGATGTCGGCGCTTTTTTTCCCCTGGAGCAAACCCTCGGCGCGTCAGATCGCGCAGGGTTGCCCATTCAGCAGGATCCGGCCGAAGCTGCGGTTGGCGTCCAGCGGGGTGATGGCCAGCAACTGGTCGAGGCGTACTTCGAGCGGACCTTCGGCGCCTTCCAGGCAGAAGAACTCTTCGCCGCCGGCGTGGGTGCGAGTGGTTGTGCCGTACGCCTCGAAACGACTGCCGTCGACCCGTTCCACCAGCAGGCGGTAGCCGTGCATGCAGGCGATTTCCAGGTAGTCGTGCAGGTCGCAGTCCAGCGGGCGATAAGTGTTCATCGGCTCACCTCGATGCTGTGCTCTCGAAGCCTTGCAAAGGCAGGATGAAATAGCCCTGGCGGGCGATGCTTTGCGCCACCTGCGGGTCGCCGATGCGGCTGTGGCAGAAGCGGCATTCGTTCTGCGAGATGTCGCTTTCCTGGATCCCCAGGCTGCTCAACCAGGCAAAGGCGTATTGTCGGGCGCGGGCGGCATCGTCGGTTTCGGTCAGCACATCGAAGTGCAGGTAGTGGCCGGCGGTGGTGCGCACATGGGTGTCGAAGACTTTCACGTTCATAGCGGTTTCATCCATCGGGAAAACAGGGCGCCAGCGTCGAGCCGCGCTGGAGCTGGCGCATGGGGGAGCTACTTGAGGTCGGCCAGGGCCGCACCGAAGTTCAGGTGCAGGACCTTGCCTTCGACCACCAGGGCCGGCACCGACTGGACGCCGGCGGCCTCGGCTTCGGCGACCCGGTCGGGCGCCTGGCCGAGGTGTACGATTTCTACATTGACCTGCGGCGCCAGCAGTTCCAGCAGGGTCTGTTCCGCCTCGACGCAAACCGGGCAGCCAGCGTGGTAGTAACGAGCGAATGTCATGGGATAGGTCTCCAATAAAAAGTATCGGATCGATACCGTATTTAGACTTTCATCGGTTCCGCCCTTTGTCAATGTAGTTTTTATTCGATACTATCTGCTGCAGATATTGATCCGGGAATGCCCCTGTGCTGTTCGATCTGCTTGAAAGGCTGACCAGCCTGACCCGCGTCTGGTTTCGCGAGCACCCGCTGCTGGCGGATCTCCAGCCGATCCAGTTGAGCGCGCTGCTGTACCTGGCGCGCTGCAACGGCTATTCCAATACGCCGCTGGCGGTGGCCGATTACCTGGGCCTGACCAAGGGCACGGTGTCGCAATCGCTCAAGGCGCTGGAGGCCAAGGGGCTGATCAGCAAGAGCCAGGACGCCCGGGACAAGCGCAGCGTGCACCTGTTGCTGACCGAGCCGGCCAAAACCTTGCTGGCGACGGTGATGCCGCCGGCGTTCCTCGACGCCGCCGCGCAACGCATGGGCGGGCAGGCCGGGGAGCTTGAACACCTGTTGGGCGAATTGCTGCGCAATGTGCAGCGCACCACGGACGTGCCAAGCTTCGGTTTGTGCAAGACCTGCCGCTTTCACCGGCAGGTCGCCGGCGGACCTTTCTGCGGCCTGACCGAAGAGCCGCTGGCGCGTAGCGATATCGAATTGATCTGTCGCGAGCACCAGTTCGCCGATGAAACCACGGAGTAGGTAATGACCCCTGAATGCATCACCCTCGATGCCCTGTTGACCGGCCGCGCCGTGGCCTACAGCCGTCCGGGCTCCATGAGCGCGATCGCCAAGACCCCGCGCAGCGGCAGCCTGGAGGTCGGTCCGCTCGGCCTGCTGGAAGACGAGCAGGGCGACCTGCGGGTCCATGGCGGCCCCGAGAAAGCCATTCACTACTATCCCCGCGAGCATTACGCCACCTGGGTTGCCGAGCTGGGGCCCCAGGCGCTGCTGGAGCAGCCGGGGGCCTTTGGCGAGAACTTCAGCGCCACCGGCTGGACCGAGCAGGACGTCTGCCTGGGCGACCGGGTCCGGGTCGGCAGCGTGTTGCTGGAGGTGTCCCAGGGGCGCATGCCGTGCTGGAAGCTCAACGACCGTTTTGCGGTGAAGGACATGTCGCTGCGGGTGCAGCAGAGCGGGCGTACCGGCTGGTATTACCGAGTGCTGGAAGCCGGTCGCGTGCGCGCCGGGGATGTGTTGCAGCGCCTCGAGCGGCCGTTCGAGCACTGGCCGCTGGCGCGCCTGAGCGCGGTGCTGTTTTCTCGCGAGGTGGCACTGGAGGAGATCCGCCAGTGCCTGGACCTGCCGCTGGTGCCTTCCTGGCGCCGTACCCTGGAACGGCGGGTCGAGCAGGCGGCGGTCGAGGACTGGGGCCCGCGCCTGCTGGGCACGCCGCGGGTCGATGCCGAGCCTACTCGCTGAGACGCTGCAACGGGGCGCGGGGCCCTGCTGCGATCAGTACGACTCGACGGCCAGGCGGGCCTGGACCATGGCCTGAGGGTCGACCTCCAACTGCAGCGACACCAGGTTGGCGCCCTGGTTTTCCACCTCGTCCAGCCATTGCAGCAGCGCTTGCAGCGAGCCGCTCAGGGTGAGGTTCAGGCGCCCGGACTCTTCGCTGTCCATGCGTGCGATGGTCAGGTCGGCCGCCGCCGTGCTGGTGGTGATCAGGCCGGCCAGTGTCCGGTTGTCGGCCTGGGGACTGCGGGTGTTGCTGGATGAAGGGAGCTTGAGCAGATCGGTTTGCAACTGTAGGGCCTCCTGATACTGCCGTTCCGCCTGCTGCAGCGCCTGGTGCTGAGGACTCCAGAGCAGGGTCCAGAACAGCGTCGCGGCCAGGAACAGGCCGAGCAGGCGCAGGGCCAGGCGATCGCGCGCCGGTAGCTGTTGCCAGCGGTTCGAGTAGCGAGAAAGAAGAGCGTTCATGGGTTAGTCCGTGATTTTCAGGCGGGCGCTGACCCCATCGGGGGCGAGCACGGCGGAGTCGGCCTGGACGTTCGCGCCCTGTTGTGCGAGGGCTTCGCGCAGGTGTTCGAGGGTGGCGAAATCCGGCGCATTGACTTGCAGGGTCCAGCCTTGGGCCTTCTGGTAGTCGAGCCGGCGGATCCGGGTCGCGCCGCCCTCGCTGCCGACCCATTGGCTGGCCAGGCTGTCGAGCCGGCGCGCCAGGCTTTGCAGGGGCTGGCCGGCGTGCTGGGCACGGGCCTGGACCTGGCGGGCCAGGTCGATCACCCGGGGTTCGTCGGGGAAACGCTGCTGCCAGAGGGCGAGGCTGGCCTCGGTCACCTGGGCGGTGTTGTGTTGCAGCAACCAGCGGTGGCCCAGGTCTTGCGCCACTTCAGCACCGCAGACGACTGCGAGGATCGCCAGCAGCGCCGGCCAGGGCGCGCGCGACGGGCTGCGCCGGGCGAATGCGCCCTGGCGCAGGTCGATGGCCTGCGCGCTGCCTCGGGTCAACAGCGGCCAGGGTTCTTCCTGGCTGCGTTGCAGGTTGTCGGGCAGCAGCGGGGCCAGTTCCTCGAGGGCCTGGTCGCTGAGCGCCAGGCGCTGCTGGCAGGCCCCGCCGATCAGCCAGCGGTGGTGGCAGCGCAGGGCCAGCGGCTGGTCGTCGGGCAGGCAGTCGGCATCGATATGGATGCGTTCGGCGTTCAGGCCATGGCTGGCCAGCCGCTCCAGCAATTGTTCCAGCCACTGCCGCTGCAAGGCGAACAGGCGGCAGTGCCGGCGCGCCTGCAACGGCCCGCGGGCCAGGTGCAACTGCTCGGGGTCGTCCAGCAGCCGTTCTTCGAGGACCGAGTGGATGGCCTGTTGCAGCCAGCGGCCGCTGCCCGGCGGTACCTCGAAACGGTGATGGCTGGCGATTTCGGCCGGCAGCAGCAGGGTCAGCCGCTGGCCGGTGAGGACCGCCGCCTGTTGCAGCGTGCCGTGTACCGGCTCGCCGTCGGGTTGCCACCAGGTGACGGGCGAATCGTCGTCCGTGGCCACGCTGGTGAGGTAAAGCCAGGCTTGCATGGGGGTTACTCCGGAATACGGGACGGGGCGCCTAGGCTGCGTTGCAGCACGCTGACCTGAGCGTCCGGCTCGATACGCAGCCGGCTGATCAGACGCAATTGGCGGTCACCCAGCTCGACGTCCAGCACCGCCTGGAAATACCGGCTGCTGACGTCGAGCCCCTGGGCATTGAGCTCGTGCTGCTTGAGCACGGGCGTGTCGAGAAACTCCTGGACCGTCTTGTAGCCATCGGCGGGCCGGGCCTGCACCAGGGCCACGGCCTGGGCCAGGTCCAACTTACCGAGGCTGGCCAGCACCTCGGCCGGGGCGGTGTTGAGGTTCAGCGCCCCCGGCGTGGTCCTGACCCAGGACTGCAAACGTTCCATGACCGCCCTGTCGACGGCCTCCAGACGCATTAGTTCGCTGCTGTCGTTCCAGGCCAGCGGCTTGCCGTCGTAGCCGCGGATCGGCGGCAGGCGGCCGGGGTCGTGGGGCGGCAGGCCGAGGGTCTGCAACAGGCGCTGGTAGCGCGCGCGGCTGATGCGGTCGTTGGCGGTACGCAGGGTGCCGAGGTTGAAACGCCCACCCAGGTCCTGCAGCTGGATGCGGATACGCCCGCCGTCGATGTCGAACACCGGGGTGTTTTGCGCCCAGCGCTGGCCCAGGTGCACCCGCTTGGGCTCCGGTTCGTCGCGCCAGTCGTCACGCAGCTGGCCCCGGGCCCAGGCTTCGCCGCTGAGCGCCAGTTGCCACAGCTGTTGCTGCGACATCTGGTTGGCACTGCCAATCAGGCTCAGGCGCTGGCGGGCCAGCATGTCGCTGACGATCAGGGTTGCCAGCGAGGTGATCAGCAGCACGCTGATCAGCGCGATGCCCCGTTGTCGGGCGGCCTTAACCATGGTCCTGCCCCTTGAAGCCCGGCAGCAGGATCACCCGGCGCAGGCCGGGAAAACCGGGGGCGTCGAGTTCCAGTTCGATGGCCTGGGGCAGGCTCAGCGGCGCCTGGCCGACTGGCCAGTTGGGGTGGGCCTGGCCCTGGGCGTCGATGTAGCGCAGGCGTTCGAGCCTGACCCCCTCGAGCAGCAATTGCTGGGAGGCCGCGCCCGGCAGGGCCGGCCCCGGCACCGGGCTGCGGTACTCGCGCAGCCACTGGCCGTCGCTCCAGCGATGGCTGACCAGCAGCAGGTCGTTGCGCGCCTGCTGCAGCGGGTTGCTCCAGCCGCCGCGTACCAGCTGGATGCGCTCGGGCTCGCCGATCAGGGCCTGGCGCGCCGAACTGCCGTTGACCGGGTAGGCGAGGGCCTGGACCAGGTCCCGCTCGAAGATGCCCAGGGCGCGTTGCAGGTGGCGCAGCTGCAGTTCGTGCCGATGAATGCGCTGGTCGGTGTGCATCATGCGCTCCAGCAGTTGATAGCAGGCCAGGCCCAGCAGGCTGAACAGGGCCATGGCGATCAGTACTTCGAGCAGGGTGAAACCCTGTTGCCGGCGTTTCATGGGCGTGCCTCCAGGTAACCGGCCAGACGCGCGCGTTGCCGTGGGCTGGGCGCGTCGGTGGTGACTTCGAGCACGATTTTTTGCAGGCGCGGGTCGGGCGCGGCGACGGTTTCGCTGGTCAGCAGCCAGTCGCGCCCGGCGAAGCGGATCGGCTCCTGGCGCTGGTTCTGCGGCTGGCGCATGCCGGCGCGCAATTCGTTCAGGCGGTTGTCCGCCAACCACTGCGCCAGGGTGCGTTCGCTGAGGCTGCCGTTGTTGCCGATCAGGTGTTCGGTGGCGCTGTAGAGCGACAGCGACAGCACGGCGAAAATCGCCAGGGCGACCATCACTTCCAGCAGGGTGAAGCCCGCCTGTTTATTGCACCGGGGCAAGGCGCACCTCCTCGACTCCGTCGCTGGACAGCGACAGCAGGGGCTGCTGGTGGTACTCCAGCAGCAGGGTGAACGGCGAGAGCTGGTCGTCGCTCGTTATCCACAGCTGCGGTTCCTTGCCCTGGCCCCGCGGTTCCTGCAGGTCCAGGCGCAGGCCGCCGGGCAGCCGGTACTCCTTGAAGCGTTTGTCCGCTTGCCACTGGCCGTCGCGCCCGAGGTTCTGCACGGCATAGCGGTCGGGCTCCAGGCGCAGGCCGTGGTTGACGCTGTTCAGCACCGCGTCTTCGCGCAGCAGGCCAATGAGGTTCTGCAGGCGCTCGCCCTCGCGCCGGGCCTTCTGCCCGCCGGAGTCGCTCTGCACCAGTCCCGCCAGGCCGGCCAGCAGGCTGACGATCACCAGGACCACCAGCAGCTCCAGCAGGGTGAAACCGGCCATTGGCTTGCGCACCTCAAGGCTCCCAGTTGCCGATGTCGGCATTGGTCCCGTCGCCGCCGCTGCGGCCGTCGGCACCGAAGGAGTACAGGTCGTAAGGCGTGCCTTCGCGGCCCGGAGCTATGAATTGATAAGGGTTGCCCCAGGGGTCCTTGGGCAGGCGCTTGAGGTAGCCGTCGGGGTTCCAGTTGAGGGCCGCCGGTGTGCCGGCCGGTTTTTTCACCAGGGCGTCCAGGCCCTGTTGGGTGGACGGGTAGTGATGGTTGTCGAGCTTGTAGATTTCCAGGGCCGTGGCGACCGCCTTGATATCGCTGCGGGCGGCGGTGACCTTGGCCTGGTCCGGACGGCTCATGATCTGCGGGACGACCAGGGCGGCCAGGACCCCGAGAATCACCACGACCACCATGATCTCGATCAGGGTGAAGCCGCGTTGGCGGGAAGGGTTGCGCATGTTGTGGACTCTTCAGCTAATGAGTTGGTTGAGGTTGAGAATGGGCATCAGGATCGCCAGGACGATCACCAGTACGCTGGCGCCCATGAACACCAGCATTGCCGGCTCGAACAGCCCGACCAGCATGGCGATGCCGTTGGACAGCTGGGTCTGCTGCTGGTGGGCGGCGCGTTCGAGCATGCTGTCCAGTTCCCCCGAGCGTTCGCCGCTGGCGATCATGTACAGCATCATCGGCGGGAAATCGCCGCTCTGTTCCAGGGCCCGGGTCAGCCCGCTACCTTCGCGCACCGCGCGGGCCACGTCTGTCATACGAGTACGAATCTGTTGGTTGGCGACCACTTCGGCGGAGATTTCCAGGGCATCGACCAAGGGCACACCACTGCGTCCGAGAATCGCCAGGGTGCTGACAAAGCGGGTGCTGTTGCTGGCCTGGATGACCCGGCCGATCACCGGCAGGCGCAGTTGCATCTGGTGCCAGCGCAAGGCCAGCGCCGGTTTGCGCAGGGCGACGCGCAAACCGGCGGCGAGGCTGCCCAGGGCCAGCAGCAGGGCCAGGCCGTAGTCCCGGGCGAAGTCGCTGGTGGCGATCAGGCCGCGAGTCAGCACTGGCAGTTCCTGGCCGCTGTCGATGAACACCTTGACCACATCCGGTACCACGAAACTGAGCAGGAAGCCGACGATGCCGAAGGCCGCCAGCAGCAGGATGCTCGGGTACAGCATGGCCAGTTGCAGCTGCTGGCGGGCGGCGTGCCGGGCCTCGGTGTAGTCGGCCAGCTGCATCAGCACCTGGGCCAGATGGCCGGCGCGTTCGCCGGCGGCCACCGTGGCCCGGTAGAGCGCGGTGAAGGCCCGCGGGTATTCGCCCATGGCCCGGGCCAGGTCGTGCCCTTCCAGCACCCGGGCGCGGATCGCCAGCATCATGCTCTGCTGCGCGCGCTTGCTGCATTGGGCGGCGACGGCGGCGAGCACTTCCTCCAGCGGCAGCGCGGCCTGGACCAGGGTCGCCAACTGCCGGGTCAGCAAGGCCAGTTGGGCCGGGCTCAGGTGCAGGCCGCTGGTCAGCGCGCCGCCCCCGTGCTCCTTGTGCCCACGGGCTGGCTTGACCTGCAGGGCGATCAGGTTGCGCTCGCGTAGCAACTGGCGGACCTGGCGGGCGCTGTCGGCTTCCTGTACGCCGCGGGTCTTGCGCCCGGCGTTGCACATGGCGAGGTATTCGTAGGCGGCCATGGTCAGTGCTCCCGGGTGACGCGCAGCAGTTCTTCGACGCTGGTCAGGCCTTGCAGGACCTTGTCCCGGCCGTCGGCGAACAGGCTATGGGCCTGCTGGCGGGCGTGCTGGGTCAGGGCGGCTTCGCCGGCCCCTTCGTGGATCAGCTGGCGCAGCGGCTCGTCGAACAGCACCAGTTCGTAGATGCCCTGGCGGCCGCGATAGCCGCCGTGCTGGCAGGCCGGGCAGCCGACCGGGTGATGGAGCAGCGGCGGCTGCTGCGGGTCGAGGTGCAACTGCTGGCAGGCCGCGGCGTCGGCCGGGGCGGCGCGCTTGCAGTCGGGGCACAGCACCCGCACCAGGCGCTGGGCGACCACCCCCAGCAGCGAGGTGCAGAGCAGGAAGGGTTCGATGCCCATGTCCAGCAGGCGGGTGACGGCGCCGATGGCGCTGTTGGTGTGCAGGGTGGAGAGCACCAGGTGGCCGGTGAGGGACGCCTGCACGGCGATGTCGGCGGTTTCGCGGTCGCGGATCTCGCCGACCATGACCACGTCCGGGTCCTGGCGCAGGATGGCGCGCAGGCCGCGGGCGAAGGTCATGTCGACCTTGGTGTTGACCTGGGTCTGGCCGATGCCGGCCAGGTGGTATTCCACCGGGTCCTCGATGGTCAGGATGTTGCGGGTCTGGTTGTTCAGGCTGCTGAGCCCGGCATACAGGGTGGTGGTCTTGCCGGAACCGGTGGGCCCGGTGACCAGCAGGATGCCGTGGGGCCGCAGCAGGGCGTCTTCCAGCCGGCCGCGGATCGTCTCGGCCATGCCCAGGCGTTCCAGGTTCAGACGCCCGGCCTGCTTGTCGAGCAGGCGCATGACCACCCGCTCGCCATAGGCCGAAGGCAGGGTCGAGACCCGCACATCCACCTCGTGGCCGCCGATGCGCAGGGCAATGCGCCCGTCCTGGGGGATGCGCTTCTCGGCGATATCGAGCTTGGACATGACCTTGATCCGCGACACCAGCAGCCCCGCCAGCTCCCGCCGCGGGCGCAGCACTTCGCGCAGCAGACCATCGACCCGCAGGCGCACGGACAGGTGCTGCTCGAAGGTTTCCAGATGGATATCCGAGGCCTTGACCTTCACCGCCTCGCCGAGGATCGCGTTGATCAGGCGAATGATCGGCGCGTCGTCTTCCTGCTCCAGCAGGTCGGTGATCTGCGGCAGTTGCTCGGCCAGGCTGGCCAGGTCGTCCTGGCCGGCGATCTGGTCGCCCAGGCCTTCGGCCATCTGCATGGCGTCGTCGCGGCCGTCGCGGTATTGCTCGGCCAGTCGCTCGGCGAAAGGCTCGCTGTCGAGTATCCGGTGCTGCAGCAGCGGGCCGTGGCAGCGATGGATCTCGGCGAGGATTTCCACCGGGGTGTCAGCCCGGCAGTAGAGCTGCAGGCCGTTCTCATGGGGTTCCAACAGGACCCCATGGCGCTTGGCGAAGCCGAAGGGCAGGCGGGCGACCGGGTTCATCGGCGTGGCTCTTTGGCGCGCATGTCGATGGCCCCGTCCCGCGGCGCCCCGTCGAACAGCTGGCGCGAATCGGCGGGCAGGGCCAGGCCGCTGCGGCTGTCGCCGTTGGCCCGCAGCTTGCGCAGGTCCTCGTACTTGCGCTGGCTGACGTCGACGGCATCGGCGCTGCCACGCACCAGGGTCGGGCGCAGGAAGACCATCAGGTTGGTCTTTTCGGTGACGTCCTTGGTGCTGGTGAACAGCCGGCCGAGCAGGGGAATGCTGCCCAGTACCGGCACCTTGCTGACCTGGGTCTTGACGTTGTCCTTGATCAGGCCGCCGAGCACGATGATCTGCCCGTCGTCGGCGAGGATGGTGCTTTTCACCGAGCGCTTGTTGGTGATCACGTCGCTGGTGGCGATGCCGGGTGGGGCGCTGGCCAGTTCCGAGCTTTCCTGTTCGACCTTCAGGCGCAGGGTGTTGCCGTCGTTGATATGCGGCGTCACCTTGAGGGTCACGCCGACGTCCTGGCGTTCCACGGTGGTGAAGGGGTTGCTGGCGCCAGCGGTGTCGGTGGTGTAGGAGCCGGTCTGGAACGGCACGTTCTGGCCGACGAGGATTTCCGCCGCCTCGTTGTCCAGGGTCAGCAGGCTCGGGGTGGACAGCAGGTTGTTCTTGGAGTCGCTGGACAACGCCGTGACCAGCGCGCCGAAGTTGCTCGTACCGATGCCGATGATGGCGCCGTCCGGCAGGGTGACGCTCTTGTCCTTGCCCTGGTTCAGCAGGGTGCCGATCGACAACCCGGTGCCGCTGAAGTTGGTGCCGCCGGCGACGTTGCCGGCCCGTGCGGCCCATTGCACGCCGAGGGCTTCGTTGATGTCGCCGCTGACTTCGACGATGGCCGCTTCCACCAGCACCTGGGCCCGTGGCTGGTCCAGCTGGGTGATGACCTTGTCGAGCATGCTCAGTTGCGCCGGGTCGGCCATCAGCACCAGGGCGTTCTGGCTTTCGTCGGCGCTGACCAGCACCGAGCTGCCGCTGCCCTTGCTTTCGCCAGTGCCGCGCTTGCCGTCTTCCAGGCGCTTGCCGATGCCGTCGAGCAGCTTCGACAGTTGCTTGGCGTCGCCGTGATGCAGGCGTACCACCCGGGCGCTGTCGTTGGCGTTGCCCGGCACGTCCAGGTCTTTGACCAGGGCGGCCATGCGCTGCCGGTCCTGGGCGGTGCCGGCGAGGATCACCCGGTTGCTGCGGGCATCGCCCACGGCCTTGGCGCTGCTGGGGCCGTTACCCGTCTGGCCGACGCTTTCGTTGAGGGTGCGGGCCACTTCGTTGGCCCAGGCATGCTTGAGGGCCACGGTGCTGAACGAGCGGTTGCCGGCCTGGTCCAGTTCGTTGACCACCTGGCGGATACGCTCGACGTTGCTGGCGCTGTCGGAAACCACCAGGGCGTTGGAACTGGCCGAGGGCGCGACATAGGCGTCGTCGCCCACCAGCGGGCGGACCACTCCGGAGATCTCCGCGGCGCTGGCGTTGCGCAGGTCCAGGACCCGGGTGACGAACTCATCGCCCGACTGTTCGCTGGATTTGGTCTTGGCTTCCACCGACGGCATGATCAGCACCCGGTCGCCCTGGTCCAGGGCGACGAAACCCTGGCTGCGCAGCACGCTGAGGAACAGCGAGTAGATGCCGTCCTGGTCCAGCGCCTTGGACGATTGCACGCTGACCTTGCCTTGCAGCCGGTTGTCGACCACCAGGGTCTTGCCGGTGATGGCGCCGACTTCGTTGGCCAGGTCGCGCAGCTCGGCGTCCTTCATGTTCAGCGTCCACAGGCGCTGGGTGGTGAGGGCCGCGGTACTGGGTAGGGCGTTCAACAACAGGCCGAGACTGAGCACGGCGCCTGCAATCTGAGGCAGTTTCATGGTGTGTTCTCTATCGCTTGCAGAAGGGCCGTGGGTTTCGGGTCGGCGACCTCCGTCGGGGTTGTCTGGGGATTGAGCAGGTGCAGCTGGCGCCCGGGCAGCAACAGGGTCTGTTCGCGGCCGTTACGCAGCACCACCACTTGGTCGGCGCTGACGCTCTTGAGCAGGCTGCCGTCGGGCAGGCGGGTTCCCGGGGAGTAGAAGGACCGGCTGTCGGCGTACTGGATCAGCGCCCTGGATTGCTCCGGCTGGCTGCCCTGCAGGCTGGCCAGCAGGATCAGCGGCAGGCTGGCCTGGGAGTCGTCGAACTCGACCGGCACGGCGCCGAAGACCTTGGCGATGTTGCGTTCGTCCAGGGGCGTGGGCAGCAGTTTCTCGGCACTGACGGTCGGCACCGCGCCCGGCACCGGCCGCCCCGCCATCACTTGCTGGTAGGCCCAACTGTCGAAACCGAGCCAGGTCAGCCAGACGCCCAGGGCAATCAGGCTGACGGGCAGCAGGCAGCGTTGCCCGGGCCAGCGCGGGCGCCATGAGAAAATGGTCTTCATGGGCGTTTCGGCAACATGCGCTTGAGCACGCCATGGCCGCGAAGTTGATGGAGGATCACCGCGGCGATATGGCCGGCCACCAGCAGGGCCAGGGCCAGGCAGCTGTAGTGGTGCAGATCCTCGAAAAAGCCGATGGCCGCCGGGTCTTGCAAGGGGTGCGGCAGTTGCAGGCCGAAGACGTCGATCGGGCGCGACATCATCAGCACGCCGCTGAACAGCACGGTGCCGAGGGTCACCAGCAGGGCGGCGTGCCCGGCCTGTACCAGCTTGCGCTCGACCGCGCTCTGGTGGGCGGGAGCGGCCGGGGCCGGGTGACGCAGCATGTACAGCAGCCGCAGGACGAACAGCGGCACCAGCAAGGTGGTCAGCGAAACGTTGATAAAGGCCAGGGTCTGTTTGATCTCTGCGGGCGGCTGCAGCAGAAAGCTGGCGTAGCCACTGAGGGTGGCCCACAGGACCACGGCGGCGAACGTCCAGTGCAGCAGCCGGCGCGGTTTTGCATAGTGAAGGTGGCTCATATCGATTCCCCAAGGTCCGCAGCGCGGTGCCGAGGCCCCACGCTGCGGTTGGTCAGGTTATGGATTACTTGCGAATCCAGGCGCTCTGCCAGTTGCTGCCCACACCAGGTTCGAACTGGTTGGCGCCAGCGTTCCACTGGATGCAGTAGCCGCTGTAAGGGAACGGCTTGCACTCGTAGACCTTGCCGTCTTTGGCCAGGACCTTGGTGCCGGCCTTGTAGCTGCTCAGGCCTTTGGGGAACACGAAGTCGTACTCGCCGGTGCCGCCACCCACTTCTTCGGCTTTCAGCTTGATGCGCTGGCTTTGTTGCAGTTGCTCGCCTTTTTCCGGCTTGGCCACGACCACCACGTCGTACTCGCCTTCGCTGGCATTGCGCAGCGGGATGGAGAAGTGCGGCGTGTTGTTGCCCGGCTCGGCTTGCACGTGAGCGATGCTCTCGTTCTTGCCGTTGAACACGGTCGAGCTGATGGTGTACTTGCCGCCCTGGGCAATCGCGTTGAAGTGCAGGTCGGTCGCGCCGTCCTTCAGGGTGTACTCGGCCTGCAGGCCGGAAATCTTCAGCTCGCCGGGGATGCTCGGCTGGTCTTTCTGGATTTCCACGTTCACCACGTCGCTGTTGTTCTTGGCGTACATGGTGTTCTTGCCGTAGTTGGGCACCACTTCGTTATTGGCGTTGAGCTCACCCATGAGGTAACCGGCATTGGCCTTGTTGACCTTCTGCGCCAGCAGGAACGGCCAGTTGTTGGCCTTGGCCTGGTCCGCGGTCTCGATGTTCAACACGGTCTGGCGGTTCTGCTGTTCACCGGCATTGGTGAACACGCGGGTCTTGACCTTGTCGCCGACACGCAGTTCTTCAGGTTGTACCGCGCCGAGGATTTTCCAGTCAGGAACCGGCGCGCCCTCGTTGTCGATGTTGACGTCGATGGCCTGGTAGAAGGTCGCGGCGGTGTCGGCGATTTTCCAGGTCGCCAGGATCACGTGGTAACCGCTGCGGTCGGCCGGGATGTTGACCTTGTGCTTGGTCCTGCCGCCAGAACCTGGATTCACGCCATTGGCCTTTTCATCGAACAGTGGCTTGAGCTCGAAGGAGTCGCGGGTCAGCGGCTGGTTCGGGTTCCAGTCTTTCTTGGTGATGTAGAACTGGTAGTAGGCGCTGGCGTGACCGGCCTTGTAGTGCCAGGTGAATTCATTCATGCCCGGCTTGATGGTGGTTTTCTGCCAGCGGGTAGCGGTCTGCTCGTTGAGCTGGGAGAAGCTGGTGATGCCGCCGGCCGGGATGGTGCCGTTCGCCGGGCCGCACTGGGTGAAGTCACCCGCGCAGTAGTCCTTGGGATAGTGGTGGGCGACCGATGGCGAGTACTCGACACTTTGTGGCTCGTAGGTGACGGCGCCGCAATCGCGGTTGAGGTTGCCACCGCTGGAGGAGCACATGTAGGCACGGGACTTCGGACTTTCGACATAACCGTGGGCGAAGGCTTGCTGGGTGGCCAGGGATGCAAGGCCAAGGGTGATGGCCAGGGGCAGCTTGCGCATGGCACTGGCGCGGGTGTTATGAAGCATCGAATCACCTTGTTTTAGGAGTTATTGAAGTCTTCGATGCCAGGCGCTCCATGGCGTCCAGAAGCCCCGGTACCGAAGGGCGCCTAGGATGCCGAGCAGGTTTGGAGCCTTGTATGAGACGAGTACGAAAGGCGCGGGGAGGGAATGGAACAAGATGTTTCAGGCGCTGGCGCAAGGGCCGGTGGCGGCCGCAATCCTTGCGCCGGAGATTGCCCGGAGCGGGTCAGCCGTGGCGTTCGATGTCGCCCAGCATCCGCTCGATGACCGCCAGCAGGGCTTGGCGCGGCGCCTCCAGATTCGGCTCACCCTCGCGGGCCGCCATTTGCAGGTCGAGGCAGGCCTGCATCAGGGCCGGAGAGTCGACGGTGCAGGCCAGCCCGCTGACCCGGTGGGCCCACTGTTCGATGAACTCGGGGTTGTCCGGCAGCGGGGCGTTCAGCAGGTCGCGCTCCTGTTCCAGGTTGCGCCGCAGCTCCTGGTACAGGCGTTTCTTGAGCTGCGGATCGTCCTGCAGGCCCCCCAGGTGGGAGAGGTCGAAGGTGGCGGGGGCGGTCTCGCCGGGCGGCGGTTCGTGCGCGGGGGCCGGTGCGTGGGGTTTCAGCCCGTCGAGGATTTCCCGCAGGCGCTCCAGGACGATGGGCTTGATCATCAGGTCGTCCATGCCGGCCGCCCGGCAACGCTGCCTTTCATCCGCCAGGGCGCGGGCGGTGTAGCCGATGATCGGCAGCCTGGGCAACCCGCGTGCCTGTTCCTGCGCCCGGACGTGGCGGGTCAGGGCGTAGCCGTCCATGTCCGGCATGTTGCAGTCGGTGACCAGCACATCGAAGCGCTCCTGCTCCAGGGCTTGCAAGGCGGCCCTGGCGTTGCCGAGGTAGGTGCCGCGATGGCCGAGCCTGAGCAGTTGCTGTTCGAGCACCAGGCCGTTGGTGGACACGTCGTCGACGATCAGCACCTTCAGCGCCGCGCCTGTCGCGCGGGCCGGGAGGACATGCTGCGGCTCGTCCGCGACCGGTTGCCAGGGCAGGAGCAGCTCGAAACTGACCCGGCAACCGCGGCCAGGGGCGCTGGCCAGGCGGATGTTGCCCCCCATGAGTTCGACCAGTTGCTTGCAGATGCTCAGGCCCAGGCCGGAGCCGCCGTGCAGGTGAGCGACGGCGGCATTGGCCTGCTGGTAGGGGGCGAAAATCTGCGCCTGGAGCGCCTCGGGGATCCCGACACCGGTGTCGCTGACATGGAACATCAGCCGGCCCTGGTGGGGCGCCGAGTCCAACTCCTGGACCTTGAGTTCGACCCGGCCGCGCTCGGTGAACTTCAGGGCGTTGGACAGCAGGTTGTGCAGGATCTGAGTCAGGCGCATGGCGTCCACCTGGTAGCGCCGCCGTGGGTCCAGACTGTGTTCCAGCTTCAGTTCCAGGTGTTTGTCCCGGGCCTGGACGGCGAACAGCTCCAGGCAGTTTTCCAGCAACTGGTCGAGGGCGGTGAGGCTGGGCGCCAGCTCCATCTGGCCGGTCTCGACCTTGTCCAGATCGAGGATGTTGCCGATCAGGTCGATCATCGACTGCGCCGACTGCTGGGCGATGCTGAGGTTTTGCGAGGGCGCGTGGGCGCCGCTGGTTTCCAGTTCCAGCAGGCCGACCATGGCGTTGAGCGGGGTGCGCAGTTCATGGCTCATGGTGGCGAGGAACTGGCTTTTCGCCGCGCTGGCGTCCAGGGCCTGTTGCTGGGCTTCGAGCAGTTTGTGTTCCAGGTGCTTGCGCACGCTGATGTCGATCCAGCCGCCCAGCAGGCCCTGCTGCTTGCCGAGCGCGGTATAGAAGGGCACCAGCCACTGGTAGATATGGTGGGTCTGGCCGTTGACCTCGATCACGCTGTCGAGGAACTGCGACTGGCGGTTATCCAGCAGCCGCTGGTGCTGTTCCTCCAGCTCCCGGGCCAGGGCGGGCGGGGCGATCCCCTGTTCCTGGGGCGTGGTGCCGCGGATCTCCTCGAGGGACTGGCCGAAGAACTGTTCGTAGGCGTGGTTGCAGGTGCTCAGGCGGCCCTGCAGGTCGCGTACGTACAGGGGAATGGGCAAGCCGTTGAGCAGGGCGAACTGGAAGGCCAGTTGATCCTTGAGCTGATTCTGCGCGGCGCGGCGTTTGCGGACCTGGATCCGCAGGCGCCAGTTCCAGTGCAGGGACAGCACCACCAGCACCAGCACCAGGGCTGCGGTCTGCCACACCCAGTTCGGCAGGTAGTCCCAGAGCGAACCCTTGGCCGTGGGCTGCGCCAGGATGCTGATGCGGTCCTGGTTGCCGTCCGCGTTTTTCAATGAATACAGGAGTTTGTTGAGGATGCTCAGCAGTTCCGGGTGGGTGGCCGATACGGCGAACACCAGGGGGGCGGGCTGGGCCTGGAACTGTTTGCCGGTGCGCAGCTGGGGATTATCCAGTTGCTGGGCGTCGGCGGCGCTATTCAGGGTGGCATCGACCATGCCCTGTTCCACCAGGCGCACGGCCTGGGAATAGTGATCGGTCAGCACCAGTTCGATGTTCGGGTAGCGGCTCTCGAGCAGCGACTGCAGGGGATGCCCGGCCGGGAGCGCCAGGCGCCTGCCGCCCAGGGCCGCCAGGGAGCTGGGAGAACTGGCGTCGTCGCGGGTAATGAAGGCCCAGTACTCGGTGCCGAAGCCGTCGCTGAACAACAGGCTCTTTTGCCGGGACGGCGTCGGCGCCAGCGACAGGGCGATCTGCGCCTCGTCGTGTTCCAGGCGTTGCTGGTCGAGGTCCGGAGACTGGCTGTCGATGATGTTCAGTTGCAGTTGATAGTCGTCGGCCAGGCTGCGCAGCACGTTGTAGGCAAGCCCGGCCCATTGGCCGTCGGCCTTGCGGTACAGGTAGTTGGGAATTTCATGGGCGATCAGGTTCAGCGACGGCAGGCGTTTGAGCCAGCTGTCTTCCGCGCTGTTCAAGGCAAAGGAGTCGGTCGGGGCGAACAGCCAGGGCGAGTGCTCCCAGTGCTGCAATATCTCTTGTCGGCGCGCCCGGGAAATCGTCCGCAGCGCGGCATTGATCAGGGCAACCAGGTTTTCGTCCTGCGCCCGGGCGGCGAAGCTGAACCCCATCGCCGGCAGGTTGGCGACGTATTTGTTCTGCAGCTTGAGGTTGGCCAGGCTGCGCATGTAGAAGTTGCTGCGCAACTGATCGCCAATCAGCGCATCGGCCTTGCCGTCGGCCAGGCGTTGCAGGCCTTCGACAATGCTGTCGATCTCGACCAGCTCGGCCTTGGGGTAGGCCTGGCGGACGGTGTCGGCCTGCACGTAGTAGGCCGGGACCAGCACGCGCTTGCCGGCCAGGTCCGGGGGTAGGTCCTTGTCGGCGATGCGGCCGACGATGATCGGCTCGTTGTCCAGGTAGGGCGTGCTGTAGAGGAACCCGGTCTGCCTTCTTTCGTACTCGGTGGCGCGGGGCATCAGGTCGATGTCCCCGGCGGCCAGGGCGGCGATGGCGCTGTCCACCGAAGGGAAGGGCACGGGCTGGATCGGCAGTTCGAGAAACTGGCTGATGTGCTCCAGGTAGTCGTGGCTGATCTGGTTGAGCACATCGTTGCCACGGGGCTGCGGCTGCTCGTTGGAGGCGCTCACTTCGGCGACCCGCAGCGGGCGCGAGGGCAGCGCCTGGCGCATGGTGGTCAGCGCGGTCAGCGACAGGTTTCTCGACCTGGGCTCCGGCTCGGCGGCGCCCAGGGCGGTGATGCTGCCCAGCAAGAGCACGATCCAGAGAATCAGTCGTGGCAGGCCCGCTAGTGGGTTCGGCATAGAGGCTTCGCGCTCTCAGGTCAGCCCGACTTCCTGGATGTACAGGTAGAGACTGGCGTTATTGTCCAGGCCCAGCTTGCGCATGGCGCTGCTCTTCTGGCTGCTGATGGTCTGCTTGGAACGGTTGAGGTGCAGGGCGATTTCGTTGACTGAAAGCCCGGCGCCGTACAGGCGTAACACCTCGACTTCCCGGGGGGACAGTTGCTCCGCCTGAGTCAGGGGCTGGTCGTCGGGGTTGAGCAGATGGCGGATGGACGGGGAGACGAAGGGCTTGGCCTGGCTCGCGCGAACCGCCATCTGCAGGTCACCCTGGACGCCGCGCTTACTGATCAGCCCCTGGACCCCCAGCTTGAGGATCGAAGCGAGCAGCGCCGGATTGTTGAGCATGGTCACCACGATGACCGCGACGCTTGGGTAGCGCCGGCGCAATTGTTCGATCAGGCGGATGCCGTCGGCCTGTTGGCTGTGCGGCATCATCAGGTCGGTGATGACCAGGTCGCAGGGCTGCTCGGCCAACAGCTGGAACAGCCCTTCGACATCCTGGGCTTCGCCGACGATCTGCAGGGTGCTGTCACCGCTGAGCGAGGCACGGATGCCGATGAGCGTCAGCAGGTGATCGTCGACCAGGATAATTTTCTTTGGCATCAGTGCTATGTCTCAGTCTGTGCGTGGCAATGAGCGAGTGCGTGGAATTTAAGCAGAATCGTTGCCGATGTGGGGCGTTTCGGCGTTGTCGTGGGCGATCGCTCTTGTCGTGCAGGAGGACTGGGGGCGTCGGGTGTCAGGCCGGTTTGGCGGGGGCCAGGGCGCCGTGGAGGAACATCTGCTCTATCACGATGGCCGAGTTGGCGCTGGCCGCGCGGCCCCGGCGCTCGGCGTCGACGATGCCGAAGATCAGGGTCCCGAACAGTTCGCTGAACACCTGGGCGGTGATGTCGATGCGGAAGCAGCCCGATTGCTGGCCACGTAAGAAGAACGCATCCAGTGCGTCGATGTAGGACTGCCAGTTATTGCCCTCGCCATCCTCGGCCAGGGTCTCGGGGTGGTACTGGAACAGCAGGAACATCAGCATTTCGCGGTGCGTCAGGTGCGCGTCGATCAGCGAGCGCAGGGCCGCTACGGGTTCGGCCTGCTGCAGGTCGATGCTCTGGATGATCTGGTTGAGCACGCCTTTGCCATGGTCTTCCATCATTTGCAGCAGCTTGTCGCGAGTGCCACAGAAGCGATGCAGGGTGGCCTTGCTCACCCCGGCGGCTTCGGCCAGCTCCTTGAGGGTCGCCCGCGGACGGTCAACGATGGCCTGGGCCAGCGCCTTGATAAGTCGTTCGTCGTGAGGGGTCAGGAGCATCGGTGGGCCTCGAGTCAGTTTTCAATTGCACGCATTGTGCAGAAATAGCCGATGGCTTCAACGAAAATGGCCGATCAGGTCCAGAAAATATCTGTTCGGCGCGTCGTCACTCGGTTGTCAGCCAGGTCGCCAGCACCCGCCGGTCGAGTTCTTCCCAGTCCGCCATGCCCAGCACCCGCGTGGTGTTCAAGCCCCGCAGATAGCCCCGCAGTTGATAGGCCACGGCCCGCCGTGATTCGGCATCGATGTTGTGGTCGGCCAGGGCGGTTTCGTAGTCGATCAGGTAATCGGCTACCCGCTCCCGGAATTCTGGCAGGACGGCGTCACGGATCAGGTCGAAAGTTCGCACGAGTAATTCCTTTTTTAGTTGTAGTCGGACTGCCTGACAGTCTGCACGGAGCGCAAATATCGGTTCAAGTGATAGTGACAATCAAGAAATGCACATTCTGCTTTGCCGGCCAACCGGGGAAAATCGCCCCCGTCGAAGACGCCGCCCAAGGAATGAGCGTCCGGCCCCCATAGATGAACGCAGCGGCGGCGCCCGTGACGCCGAACCGTTGCGCAACGAACCCGATTGTTATTCCAGGATTTCGCCGATGCGTGCTTTCCCCCTATCTGTCTTGACCCTTGCTTCCCTGTTGCTGGCCGGCTGCGCCTCGGCGCCGAACGACCCGACGCTGGTCCTGCAGACGAACAAGACCCCCGCCGAATACGCCGATTGCCTGGTGCCCAAGTTGCAGGGCCAGGCGCTGACCCCGACGGTTTCCCAGACCCAGCGCAGCTACCGGATCGTGGTCCCCAGCAAAGTCGCGGCGGACAACGTGCTGGAGGCCTACAAGGCGCCGAACGGCGGCAAGGTGTTCCTGTACGAGCGCCACTTGCTGGCGTCGAGCTTCACCCCCTCGAAGTTCGAACGGGCCGCCCAGGAATGCCTGTAGCTCGATGAAAGGCCGCTTAGCCGGTAGCGCCGAGCAGGCCCTCGACCTGGGCCAATTCCCAGGTGCTGAGCAGGCTGACCGGATCGGTGCCGAAGCGTTGCCGAGTGTCGAGCTGCCAGTGCCGCCCTTCGGCGCTGGTACAGCTCTGGCAGTGCCGCAGGTGCCGGCCGTCGAAATCCAGGACCAGTTGCCAGCCTTCGATGTCCACCAGTACCCGTTCGCGGGTGGGTTGTCCCTCTATCCGGCGTAGCGGATAGACGCCCAGGGCGCGTCACGCAGGCGCTGGCAGACTTCGCGGGCATTCAGGGCCGATAGCTGTGTCATGGGGGCTTGCCTTATCCATTGTCGTTGCGGCTTTTGCCAGGCCAGCGAAACAGCTGCCGGGGCCATTGCTTGATCTGCCCCCAGTATTCCTTGCCGAGAATGGCGATGGCGACCAGGGGCAGGATCTCGCCGGCAACCACCAGGCCCGAAATCACCAGGGCCTTATGGGGGAAAGCCAGGAACGGCAAGATAGGCAGCGCCAGCCAGTAACACAACACCACCCCGAGCAAGAACAGGCCGAGCTCTTTCCTGAAGCTCAGCGTGTTTGCAGTCATGTCATTCCTCTCATCGAGCCGATACCCGCCGTTGCGGCACCTGCCAGGCGCCGTCGGTTTTCAAGCGCATGGAACTGTCTTGCCTAGATTTCCCCCGGGTCCCGGGGGGATGCGCCATACAGCAGCATTTGTTCCAGGGTATGGGCGGAGTTGGTGCTCGCCGCCCGCCCGCGCTGCTCGGCATCGACCATGCCGTACACCAGATTGATGAACAGTTCGGTAAATACCGCGGCGGTGATGTCGATGCGGAACACGCCCTGGTGCTGGCCATTCAGGAAGAAGGCGTCCAGGGCCTCGATATAGAACTGCCAGCGGGCCCCGTCGAGCTCCGGGTCGAGGAAGTCGGGACGGTACTGGAACACCAGGAAGCTCAGCAGCTCGCGATGGGCCAGATGCTCCCTGATCAGATTGCGCAGGGCTTCCTGTGGGGCGGTGCTCGACAGGCAGCAGGCCTCGATGATCCGGTGCAGCACGTCCTTGCCATGGTCCTCGAGCATTTTGAGCAGGTGGTCACGGGTTCCGCAAAAGCGATGCAGGGTGGCTCGGCTCATGCCTGCCGCTTCGGCCAATTCCTTCAGCGTGGCGCGCGGGTGGTCGACGATGGCTACGGCCAGCGCCTTGATGAATCGTTCGTCATGGGGCGTCAGGGTCATTCGCAAGTCCTGATTGAGTCCTCGAATACGCGCATCAGGTAGAAAAATGTGCAGCGCTTCAGAGAGGCTGAGACAAAAGAGATCATATGAGTCTTTATTGACTCATTTATGATTCGAAAGTACCATTCTGGACATTACCAATCAAGAGTCGGGTGTGCCATGGTCGATTTGCGTGCAATAGGAAGGGTCAGTGCATTGGCGGCTGTCATTGCGTTGGCTGGGTGTGGTCCCGCGGACGAGCAACAGGATGTGGCCGAGATGGTGCTGCCGGTGGAGGTGTTCTCGGTGGTGCCGGAGTCCCTGGCGCTGACCTCGGAACTGCCGGGCCGGATCGAGCCGGTGCGCGTTGCGGAAGTGCGGGCGCGGGTGGCGGGGATCGTGATGAAGAAGCGCTTTGAAGAAGGTGCCGACGTCAAGGCCGGCGACCTGCTGTTCCAGATCGATCCCGCGCCGCTCAAGGCCGCTGTGTCCCGCGCCGAGGGCGATCTGGCACGGGCCCAGGCCGGGTTGAAGGAAGCCCAGGCACGGGTCAAGCGCTACGAGCCGCTGGTGAAGATCGAGGCCGTGAGCCAGCAGGACTACGACACCGCCAGCGCCGATATGCACAGTGCCCAGGCGGCGACCCGTTCGGCCCAGGCCGATCTGGAAACCGCCCGCCTGAACCTGGGCTACGCCTCGGTCACGGCACCGATTTCCGGCCGCGTGGGCCGCGCGCTGGTCACCGAGGGGGCCCTGGTGGGCCAGGGCGAAACCACCCTGATGGCGCGTATCCAGCAGTTGGACCCGATCTACGCCGACTTCACCCAGACCGCCGCCGATGCCCTGCGCCTGCGCGAGGCCCTGAAGACCGGCAGCCTGGACGCGGGCGACAGCAAGGCGCTGACGATTCGCGTCGAGGGCACTCCCTACGAGCGCCAGGGCTCGCTGCAGTTCACCGACGTGGCGGTCAACCCCGGCACCGGCCAGCTCACCCTGCGTGGCAAGTTCGCCAACCCGGATGGCGTATTGCTGCCGGGGATGTACGTCCGCGTCAAGACGCCTCAAGGCACCGACAGCCAGGCCATCCTGGTTCCGCAACGCGCGGTGAAGCGTAGCAGCGACGGCAGCTCCCAGGTGATGGTGGTCGGCGCGGACGAGCGTGCCGAAGCCCGTAGCGTGACCACCGGTGTCATGCAGGGGTCGCGCTGGCAGATCACTGAAGGCCTCAAGGCCGGGGACCAGGTCATAGTCGGTGGCCTGGCCGCGGTGCAAGCGGGCGTCAGGGTCACTCCGAAGCTGGCTCAGGAAACCGAGCCGCAACAATAAGCTTGGGTACGACACGAGGATTTTCTGATGTCTGAGTTTTTCATCAAGCGCCCGAATTTTGCCTGGGTGGTGGCGCTATTCATCTCCCTGGCCGGCCTGCTGATCATTTCCAAGCTGCCCGTGGCGCAGTACCCAAGCGTTGCTCCACCGCAAATCACCGTGACCGCTACTTATCCGGGCGCTTCGGCGAAGGTATTGGTGGAGTCGGTGACCAGCGTGCTCGAAGAGTCGCTCAACGGTGCCAAGGGCCTGCTCTATTTCGAGTCGACCAACAACTCCAACGGTACTGCCGAGATCGTCGTGACCTTCCAGCCGGGCACCGACCCGGACCTGGCCCAGGTGGACGTGCAGAACCGCCTGAAGAAAGCCGAGGCGCGCATGCCCCAGGCCGTACTCACCCAGGGCCTGCAGGTTGAGCAGACCAGCGCCGGCTTCCTGTTGATCTACGCCCTGAACTACAAGGAAGGCGTGCAGCGCAGCGATACCACCGCCCTGGGCGACTATGCCGCGCGCAACATCAACAACGAACTGCGCCGCCTGCCGGGTGTCGGCAAGCTGCAGTTCTTTTCCTCCGAAGCCGCGATGCGGGTCTGGATCGATCCCCAGAAACTGGTGGGTTATGGCTTGTCCATCGAGGACGTGAGCAGCGCGATCCGCGGGCAGAACGTCCAGGTACCGGCCGGTGCCTTCGGCAGTGCGCCGGGCACCAGCGAACAGGAACTGACCGCGACCCTGGCGGTCAAGGGCACCCTGGACAACCCACAAGAGTTCGGCCAGATCGTCCTGCGCTCCAACCCCGATGGTTCCACCGTCAAGCTGACCGATGTCGCGCGCCTGGAAGTCGGCAGCGAAAGCTACAACATTTCCTCGCGTCTGAACGGCACCCCGGCGGTGGGGGGCGCGATCCAGCTGTCCCCGGGGGCCAACGCCATCGAGACCGCGACCCTGGTCAAGGCACGCCTGGCCGAGCTGTCGCAGTTCTTCCCCAGCGACATGCAGTACTCCGTACCCTACGACACCTCGCGTTTCGTCGACGTGGCCATCGAGAAGGTGATCCATACTCTGATCGAAGCCATGGTCCTGGTGTTCCTGGTGATGTTCCTGTTCCTGCAGAACGTGCGCTACACCCTGATCCCCTCCATCGTGGTGCCGGTGTGCCTGCTCGGTACCCTGGCGGTGATGTACCTGCTGGGCTTCTCGGTGAACATGATGACCATGTTCGGCATGGTGCTGGCCATCGGTATCCTGGTGGACGACGCGATCGTGGTGGTGGAGAACGTCGAGCGGATCATGGCCGAAGAGGGACTGTCCCCGACCGACGCCACGGTCAAGGCGATGAAGCAGGTGTCCGGCGCCATCGTCGGTATCACCCTGGTGTTGTCCGCGGTGTTCATGCCGCTGGCATTCATGAGCGGCTCGGTGGGCGTCATCTACCAGCAGTTCTCGGTATCGTTGGCGATCTCGATCCTGTTCTCCGGTTTCCTGGCCCTGACTTTCACCCCGGCCTTGTGCGCCACGCTGCTCAAGCCGATCCCTGAAGGGCACCATGAAAAAGGTGGTTTCTTCGGTGCCTTCAACCGTGGTTTCGCCCGTGTCACCGAGCGCTACTCGGTACTCAGTTCCGGGCTGGTCAAGCGTGCCGGGCGCTTCATGCTGGTGTACGCCGGTATCGTCGCCGTGCTCGGCTACACCTACCTGCGCCTGCCGGAAGCCTTCGTGCCCAGCGAAGACCTGGGCTACATGATCGTTGACGTGCAACTGCCTCCGGGCGCCAGCCGCATGCGTACCGATGCCACCGGCAAGGAGCTGGAGGAGTACATCAAGGGGCGCAATGCCGTGGACTCGATGTTCCTCGTCTCCGGCTTCAGCTTCTCCGGTCAAGGCGACAACGCGGCGCTGGCATTCCCTGTATTCAAGGACTGGTCGCTACGCGGCAAGGAAGAGTCGGCTGGCGCCGAAGTAGCGGCGTTGAACGAGCACTTTGCGTTGCCAAACGACGGCACCATCATGGCGGTCTCGCCGCCACCTATCGACGGCCTGGGCAACTCCGGTGGTTTTGCCCTGCGCCTGATGGACCGCGGTGGTCTTGGTCGCGAGGCCTTGTTGCAAGCGCGGGATACGCTGCTGGGCCAGATCGCCGGCAATCCGAAGTTTCTCTACGGCATGATGGAAGGCCTGGCCGAGGCGCCGCAATTGCGCCTGGTGATCGATCGTGAGAAAGCCCGGGCCCAGGGGGTCAACTTCGAGACCATCAGTTCTACCCTGTCCTCGGCCTTCGGTTCCGATGTGGTCAACGACTTCACCAACGCTGGCCGCCAGCAACGGGTGGTGATCCAGGCCGAGCAGGGGGCGCGGATGACGCCGGAAAGCGTGCTCCAGCTGTACGTGCCCAACAACCAGGGCGACCAGGTACCGCTCAGTGCCTTCGTGATCAGCCAGTGGGAAGAGGGGCCGGTGCAACTGGTGCGCTACAACGGCTATCCGTCGATCCGTATCGTCGGTGACGCCGGTCCGGGTTATAGCACCGGTCAGGCCATGGCCGAGCTGGAACACCTGGCGTCGCAACTGCCGGCGGGCATCGGTTACGAATGGACCGGCCTGTCCTACCAGGAGAAGGTCTCCGCGGGCCAGGCCTCGGGCCTGTTCGTCCTGGCGATCCTGGTGGTGTTCCTGCTGTTGGTGGCCCTGTACGAAAGCTGGTCGATCCCGCTGTCGGTGATGCTGATCGTGCCGATCGGCGCCGTGGGGGCGGTGCTGGCGGTGATGGTCGTGGGCATGCCCAACGACGTGTACTTCAAGGTCGGCCTGATCACCATCATCGGTCTGTCGGCGAAAAACGCGATCCTCATCGTCGAGTTCGCCAAGGAACTGTGGGAGAAGGGCTACAGCCTGCGTGACGCCGCCATCGAGGCCGCGCGCCTGCGCTTCCGCCCGATCATCATGACCTCCATGGCCTTCATCCTCGGCGTGGTGCCCCTGGCCATCGCCACCGGCGCCGGTGCGGCCAGCCAGCGCGCCATCGGTACCGGGGTGATCGGCGGCATGCTCAGTGCCACCTTCCTGGGCGTCCTGTTCGTGCCCATCTGCTTCGTCTGGTTGCTGTCGGTGCTGCGCAGCAAGCCGGCCCCTGTCGAAAACACAGCCCTGAGCCAGGAGTGATCAGCATGCGTATCCCTGCTTTTACCGTATCGGCGCTGCTGATCGCCCTGACCCTGGGCGGCTGCTCGCTGGCGCCGACCTACGAGCGCCCGGCCGCGCCGGTGGCCGACAGCTGGAGCGGCTCGTCCGCCCAGCAGGGTCGGCTCGCCAGCGAGCTGGACTGGCAGACCTTCATTGTCGATCCCGAGTTGCGCCGCCTGGTCGGCACCGCCCTGGACAATAACCGTTCGCTGCGCCAGACCCTGCTGGACATCGAACAGGCCCGGGCGCAGTACCGCATCCAGCGGGCCGACCGGGTGCCGGGGCTGAATGCGGGGGCCTCGGGCAACCGCCAGCGGCTGCCCGCCGACCTGTCCAGCAATGGCCAGGCGGGGGTTGCCAGCACGTACCAGGTGGGCCTGTCGCTGCCGGAGTACGAGCTGGACCTGTTCGGCCGGGTCAAGAGCCTCAGCGACGCGGCGCTGCAGCAATACCTGGCCACCGAGGAGGCCGCGCGTTCGGCGCAGATCGCGCTGATCGCCGAGGTCTCCCAGGCGTACCTGGTCCACGATGGCGCCCAGCGTCGTCTGGACCTGACCCGGCAGACCCTGGCCAGCCGCGAAAGCTCGCTGGCCCTGATCGGCCAGCGTCGCCAGGCGGGTACCGCCACGGCGCTGGACTATCAGGAAGCCCTGGGCCTGGTGGAACAGTCCCGTGCCGATCAGGAGAGCAACCTGCGGCAGAAACAGCAGGCGTTCAACGCCCTGGTGCTGTTGCTGGGCACCGCGGATGCGGCGAAGTCGATACCGCAGTCGCAGCAGGAAAAACCGCTGCTGGTGCAGGACATTGCCGCGGGATCGCCTTCGACCCTGATCGAGCGTCGTCCGGATATCCTGGCCGCCGAACATCGCTTGCAGGCCCGCAATGCCGATATCGGCGCGGCCCGGGCGGCGTTCTTCCCGCGCATCACCCTGACTGGCAGCTTCGGCACTTCGAGCGCGCAGATGTCCGGGCTGTTCGATGGCGGTTCGCGCTCCTGGAGCTTCGTGCCGACGCTGTCGCTGCCGATCTTCGATGCCGGGCGCAATCGCGCAGGCCTGAGCCTTGCCGAAGCGCGCAAGGACTCTGCCGTGGCGGCATACGAGGGCACTATCCAGACCGCGTTCCGGGAAGTGGCGGACGCCCTGGCGGCCACCGACACCCTGCGTCGGGAAGAAGCGGCGCGGCGCGCCCTGGCCAACACCAGCAATGAGTCGCTGAAGTTGGCCAAGGCCCGTTACGAGGGCGGCATCGACAGCCACTTGCGCTACCTCGATGCCCAGCGCACGAACTTCGTCAACGAGACGGCGTTCATCGAAACCAGCACCCAGCGGCAGATCGCCCTGGTGGACCTGTTCCGCTCCCTGGGCGGTGGCTGGAAGGAGAATCGAGAACCGCCGATACAGTGAAACCCTTGGCAATGGCCGGCTGGAGCGATCCAGTCAGCCATTTTCGCTTTTAGTGGCTGGCCAGTGCGGTGGGCCGCGTACCCCGGGTCACCGGGCGCTTGCGGGCGACGCCGCCATGGAGGAAGACCTGCGCCAGGGTGTGGGCGGAGTGGGAGCTGGCCGCCCGTCCACGCCGCTCGGCGTCGACCATGCCATGGATCAGGTTGATGAACAGCTCGGTGAAGGCGGCGGCGCTGATGTCGATGCGAAAAACGCCTTGCTGCTGTCCGCGCAGGAAGAAGGCGTCCAGTTTCTCGAGATAGAACGCTTCGTTTTCCTGTATCGACGTGTTTGGGCGACTCTCGAACATCAGCAGCGCCACCAGGTCGCGGTGGGCGAGGTGTTCCGTTATCAGGTGGTGCAGGGCGTCCAGTGGCTCGGCGCTGTGCAGCTCGGTGCTGCTGGTAATCCGCGCCAGCACCTCTTTGGCGTGGCTCTCGAGCTGTTGCTCCAGGTTGGCGCGGGTTCCGTAGTGGCGGTTCAGGGTCGCCTTGCTGACACCCACCCATTGCGCCAGCTCCTTCATGGAGGCGCGGGGATGATTGACTAGTGCAGTGGCCAGCTGTTTGAGAAAGCGTTGGTCATGGAGTGCCATGGGTCATTCATGAGCTTCAAGCGAATGTGGAAGGTTCGTAGCAAGGAATGCTCCTTGCTGACATCCGGATATTGTAGTTGCTCAAATGAGTCATTGTTGATTCATTTGTTCTTTATTGGATTCTTTGTGCCTGTTCAGTCTCAAGGTTGATCGGCAGCAAAGCCAATGACCATGGCCTGAAAGCCCGCCGGCGGAGTCAGCCGCCCGATGGACCTCGATAGAAAAGAAAAACCCCTTGAGGCCGTTCTCCTCAAGGGGTTTTTGGGGCTGGCGAAATCCGCGAGGATTCCGGTCGTCGCTTAGACGTTAAAGCGGAAGTGCATCACGTCGCCATCCTTGACGATGTATTCCTTGCCTTCCAGGCGCCATTTACCGGCTTCCTTGGCACCGGCTTCACCCTTGAACTGGATGAAGTCGTCGTAGCCGATCACTTCGGCGCGGATAAAGCCTTTTTCGAAGTCGGTGTGGATCACGGCAGCAGCCTGTGGGGCGGTAGCCCCTACACGGACGGTCCAGGCACGAACCTCTTTGACGCCAGCAGTGAAGTAGGTCTGCAGGTTGAGCATTTCATAACCGGCGCGGATCACGCGGTTCAAGCCCGGCTCTTCCAGGCCCAGGGCCTCGAGGAACATGTCTTTCTCTTCACCGTCTTCCAGCTCGGCGATTTCCGCTTCGATCTTGTTGCAGACCGGAACCACCACCGCGCCTTCTTCCTCGGCGATGGCCTTGACCACGTCCAGCAGCGGGTTGTTCTCGAAACCGTCTTCGGCGACGTTGGCGATGTACATCACAGGCTTGGTGGTCAGCAGGTGGAAGCCGCGGATCACCAGCTTCTCTTCGGTGCTCATGTTCTTCATCAGGCTGCGCGCGGGCTTGCCATCGGTGAAGTGGGCGATGAGCTGCTCGAGCAGGGCTTTCTGCGCCACGGCGTCCTTGTCACCGCCCTTGGCGTTGCGCGCGACTTTCTGCAGTTGCTTTTCGCAACTGTCGAGGTCGGCGAAGATCAGTTCCAGCTCGATAATCTCGATGTCGCGTTTCGGGTCGACGCTGTTGGACACGTGGATCACGTTGTCGTCTTCGAAGCAGCGGACCACGTGGGCGATGGCATCGGTTTCGCGGATGTTGGCCAGGAACTTGTTACCCAGGCCTTCACCTTTCGAGGCACCCGCCACCAGGCCGGCGATGTCGACGAATTCCATGGTGGTCGGCAGCACGCGCTCCGGCACCACGATGGCGGCCAGGGCGTCCAGGCGCGGGTCCGGCATCGGCACGATGCCGCTGTTCGGCTCGATGGTGCAGAAGGGGAAGTTCTCGGCCGCGATACCGGATTTGGTCAGTGCGTTGAACAGGGTGGACTTGCCGACGTTAGGCAGGCCGACGATGCCGCATCACGCCCTTGCCTTCAAGCTGGGCCTGCTTGAGGTGCTCCAGGCCTTCGACATGGGCC